>JALOAG010000006.1 GCA_023228875.1 Bacteroidia bacterium
TTGATGAGTTTATATAGCTTGCAGTGAGCGTACCTCCGGCACTTGGCGCAGATGAAAATTCAACCGTAACGAATTTTTTGTTATTATTTGATTCCAAAGGAAAAAGACCTGAACTGCTTCCTGAATTGGTGCCATCAAACCAACGAACAAATGTACCTTTGATTGAACCACTGGTATAACTTAGACTTCCTTTATTCGCAGTGGACGTTCCTAAGCATAGTTTGAATGTGTCTGTAATAATTACACCTTGATTTAGTTTGAGTGTTCCTGATATGGTCAAATCATCTTCCAAATACAATAATGAATCAATATCTATTTCCAATGTTTTACAAACGGTTGGGATTGAGCCTGTACGTTGTGATTGGGCTGCATTGAAAATCAAATACTGTTCAAATGGAGTTTCAAAATTTACATTTCCAAAAATATCAACGCCATTCTTATGATTCGTCTGTAAAACCGCTTGAGAATGTATAAAAACAACACTACTGAGTTTAGTTAGCACTGTAGCGTCTCCATTGTAAATTAACTTGGCATTATTTTCCACAACAAGATTGCGGTTTGCAGCATCGAAAACAGTGATATTGCATTGTGAAAAACTAAGTGTGCCACCGCTTTGGACTAATATCCTGTCCAAATCGGCTGCATGTTCGATTTGTACATGATGCCCACTTTGGATAATAACGGAATCAAGAAAATGAGAAGGAAGTAACGTAGCGTTTACCCAATTAATACTACTTGTCGGAGAAAATTCCCATATTGCGGTATCGTGCCAAGATCCACTTTTCTTAGTTCTAAAAATAAGAGCTTCATTTTTAAGCGTAAGATGAACATTATCAATTGCAATCGCTTGGGCATTTGTTGTTCCGCCAACACCTTGATAAACCCATTTTAGATAATAATCAGTGCCATTGGCTATTGAAAGACCCGAAATCACAACGTGTTTTGTAAAAGTTAGAGGAGGATTCACCGCAGTATTTCCGGCATCGGCAATAAAATATTGATCTCCTTGTGTAGCAGCGTTGCTTATAGATAATGGATTGTCGCCATGGAACAAGGAAAGCGACCAATCGCGTGTACCTTCACGGTATTTCTCATAATCAAACCATAAATCTAAAATATCAACAGTAGCGCCTGTATTATTAGTAAATGAGCAAATCAACTCATAAGCAGACGGGCTACTTATATTGGATGAAGTAATAAATCCTAAAGCTCTGTCTGTTGCTGTAGAATTGACTCCATGACCACAATTATATACGCCAAAAGAACTAATAGCACTAAAGGCATTTAATCCGGTTGTTCCGGCAAATTCTGTTGTCTGAGAAAAATTTCCTTTAGAAGATTGAACTTCAAAACCTAGAGGTAGATTAGCTGTTTTTGAAGTTCCTAAAGAGTCAAATTTTTCTTCATAAATTGTATTCAATTTAGAAAATACAATTTGAGCAAAAGAAATTTGTATAGAACTCCAAAAGAACACACCCGATAGCAGTAAGCATTTTTTATGCATAATGAACTACAATTTTGGATTCATACAAATTACAGTAAATAGACATACATAAGCAAACTTTAAATAATACTTTTAGAGCATATAATTAATATTATGTTAAGTATAAGAAAAACAGAAATAGATATATATTGAATTTTGCACCCTACTTTTGCAAGCATGTTTGATGTTGGAAATTATAATGAACTTGTTGCAGATGAGTTTACTACGCATGGTTTGTTTTTTGTGAATGAAAACGTTCAAGATAAAAGAATACTTCTTCCCGGTGTAGAATTATCTCAAAGAGAAATTCAAATTGGAGAAAAACTTAATCTCTTTGTTTATTTGGATTCAGAAAATCGTCCAACAGTTACACTTAAAAAACCACATCTCACTCTTTTTACATTTGGATATTTATATATCAAGGATTTAAATCAATTAGGTGCATTTGCTGATTGTGGACTTCCTAAGGATTTATTTATTCCATACAGAGAATTAAGTGAATCCGTTGCTCAGGGAAACTACGCGATTGTATTCATGTATTTTGACACTGAAACCAAAAGATTAGTTGGAACTACAAGAGTAAACGCTGTGCTCAGCAATGAAAAAATTGACTTAACTGTTGGTCAAGAAGTTGATGCAATGGTTTGGAAAAGAACTGATTTAGGATATAAACTCATTTTGAATGACTTATACGAAGGTTTGGTATTTCATTCAGACATCTTTAAGGATATTCAAATAGGACAAAAACTAAAAGCATATATCAAGCAAATTAGACCTGACAACAAGATTGATGTATCCTTTCAAAAGATTGGAGAAGATCAAATCAAAGAGGATGCATACTTTATTTATGGAGAACTTTTAAAAAATGAAGGAAAACTACCCTATTCAGACAAGTCCGATCCTGATGCAATTAAAGAAAGATTCGCGCTTAGTAAAAAAGCGTTTAAGAGAGCCATTGGAAGTCTTTACAGAGACAAAAAGATTCAGATAGAAGAAGATTCCATTCTATTGGTTAAAAAAAACTAAAGGATCCAAAGTAAATGAAGTAAAAGGGGCTAAATTGCTTTTAAGCCCTGCTCCTACACCACAAATAGTCATTCCTTGATTAACTTTTCAAATTGCAAATTATCTCCTTCTTGGATATAAAGAACGTAAATACCGCTTGCAAGTGAACTCATGTCAATTAAATTTCCGGTTATCACCTCACCGTGCATTATCTCACGCCCTTCTATTGTTCTAATCGAATAGAAAGTATTAAGGCTTTGTTGATGAATATTTCTAATCTCAAAGAAACCTTGATTAGGATTAGGCAATACAACAAACCTATTGTGTATATTTTCCTTGCAGGAAGGATTTTTTACTTGCAGCGCCCATTGTGAGTATTCACCAATTAAAGGTCTAATCATAGGAGCACCTTTTATACTTATATCTACATTTTGCCACACTCCTGTCAGGTTATACAAGATATTAGAATTTCTTTGCTCCTTTCCTTCTAATCTGTAGTTATTGTCATATCCTACGTTCAAGTTAAAAATGGCGATTTGAGACCACCCTACATAATAATCACCTTTAGGCAGTACAATGGTTGTATCAAAAACATAATAATGAAACCCATTAATGGAGTCAGTATAAGCCGGTGCTAATACAGAATACTCATAAATAGGTTCATCAATGACACTGCCGTTGCTTAAATTCTTCCAAACACATAACTTGAATTGTCGCGCACTCACATCTTCTTTAGATTGATTGAAAAATATTGCTAATCCTGCAAGAGTGTCAGCTTTTGTCAAATTGTATTTTACAGCAAATGTTCCCCTACCGGCCGGCAGTCCTTCATAATTTAACCCAATACCTCCTTCTGCGGTGCCATCATCATAAGCATAATAATTCTTGAAGTCCTGGTATTGGATGTATTCATCGTTATTTCCAAGTGAATTATAACCGGACGGGGTGTTATTACCTGCCTGTGGGTTAATTTTAAATACATTTTTTATATGGACATATTCATTTTGTTGCAAATTGCCAAAACCAAATATATTGAATGACTCAGAGGTGTCTGATGTGGCAAAAATATTTCTGCTGCTAACCGAAAAAGGATATAGTGCGAGTTGATTACTTTTGTGATAGGCTTCAAACTGAAATTGTGTGTTGATTATGTCCACATCATTATTGCGAATCCCAATTGAAAACTTGTCGGTTTTTTGGTTTGAAGAATCAGCTACAAAATGCGTATAAGGCATTGCATGATAGTTTTTTAATAAAGACCATGCTCCTTTGTTTATTGCCACATCCCTGATTAACGTATCATTCGCATTGCGATTTCTATTCATTCTGACATAATCAATATGCAGTTGATTAAGATTGCCCAAGGCTGACGTGTAATACAGTAATCTAAATTGAAAGGCTTCCCAAAGATAGTTTGAGTCTAAGACTCCAACTAACACTTGCTTAAAAGGGTTCATGCCAATTTGTGAAGTATTCCATACGCTGCGCCAGTTATTATTTTTTAGACGGAACTGCAGGACAAGTGAATCTTGCGTTTCAGGTCGGTCTCCTACCCCCCCTCCTTGATAGAAAAAACTTAAGTAAATGGAATCCGTCAAAGTATAGTTAAACTCATTAGGTCCAACAAAGTAAGTTTTCAAATTAATAGGTTTAGAAGTCAGTGTATCCCATGCTTGAAAAAGGTTTGCGTTTAGTTGACCCGAATACGGGTTTCCTTGTTTGTCAAGATTGTCAAATGTTGCAACACCATAAGACGGAGGGGAAATTGGAAAATTATTATTTACAAAAACAAAACTATCCATCCACAAACGCATATCAGGGTAAATAACACTTGAAGTAAAATCATCGAAAAAAGGCAATGTAAGCGTGTCACCGGCATCGCGTCTTTCTATATGCAGATTTGTTGGTACAGCCATTTGAGGGTAAATAGCACCCTGAATTGCAGCTTTTAAAGTTTGGTTATTATTCAGCGGAGAGATGAGAACTCCGGGTTTGTTTTGGGCTTGTATTAAAGAGCCGATTATAAGTAAATTGAACAAACTGAAATATCGCATAAATTGTAAACGCATCCTCTGTCTTAATTGTTGTCCGGTAAAATTGTAGAGCTATCATCGGGTAGAATCAGATTGCCGTTTTCGTCAAAAACATCATTTGCTTCAGGTTTGATACTCACAATGAGGTCAATGGCGGTACCTTTATATACCATAGTATTAGGTCTGATAGTGTCTCCGTGATAGAGTTGAGCTAAAACAAGATTGTCTCCAAATATAGTTTTCTTTGTTTCAATATTCCCCACCCTTAATCCGGCATTCTTTAATAAAATCTTGGCTAAATTTAATGATTTATTAGTCAGTCTTGGCACTTGTACTTTAGGTCTATCAAGCGAATTTACAATCAGATAAATCTTTCTACCTTTCTTAACAAAACTGCCTGCTGCAGGGTCTTGCTCTACAATATCCATCTTTTTCATCGAATCTCTATAAACAGAGTCAATGATTTCATACCTGAATTTACCATCTTCTAACATCTCAATTGCCTTATCCATCCTCACTCCAATAAGATTAGGGACTTCAATAGCTTCCCCATGTCGGGTAAAGCTATGCATCCATGTATTAATGCCCCATATTACAATAACAAATGCAATAAAAGCAGCTAATATATTCAGTGCTACAATTAAATAATTTCTTCGCTTTGGCGGTTGATTCTCAAATAGTTTTTTCATTAGCTCTATATGCTTTTCTTGCCTTGCCAAATTTAAGAATACTGTCAATAAATTCAAATGGCTTTAGATTTTCAATTGCAGCCTGATGATAAATACAGGTGGCAGGAGTCATACCGGGTAGAGAATTAACCTCAATCACAATCACTTCAGCCTTTGGACCATCAAAAATTCTGACAAAAGCATCAATGCGGCAGTACCCTTCTATGTTTAGCAACTTAGCAACACTTAACAGTTGTGCTCTTACTTGTTTTGAAATTTCGGTTTGTTCGGATTTATCTGACGCATATCTGGCAGGTGTGATATTTTGTCCTTGACCGGCTAAAAACTTCTCCTCTAAAGAAAGTATTTCTCCTTCTGCTAAGGCTTCACTCGGTTCAAAAACCAAATATTCCACTGTACCTTCCGGTGTAAAGTGAGTAAGTAATCCTCCGGTAATTTCTAAAAAGTGCTTTGCCCCTGCCCTGTCAATAAATGTTTCTACTAAAAAAGAATCTTTCTTTGGAAATTCATCACATTCTCTCACACCTAAAGCCTTTCGTGCATCCAAAAACTCAGAATCATTTTGTCTAAAAATCAAATTTGCATAGTGTCTGATTGACTCCTCATTTTTAATTTTAATTACAGCTGCACTACAACCATCGTCATGCGGTTTAAGAATCAGCGGAAAGCCCATCTTTTGTTCAATTTCAGAAATTATATGATTGGGGTTTGAAATCCAGTCTTGTTTATAAATCATTTTTTGAGCAGTAACCGGGAACCCTGAATCCTTGAGCAATTGAATGGTTGCATATTTATCAATAGTTGTTGCAGAACTATTGTATCCTGAACCATTATAATAGATTCCCAATCTGTCAAATTCTTTTTGAATTGTTCCATCTTCACCCGGACGACCATGTAACGCAATAAAAGCACCATCAAACAATCTCGGCAACTCATCAAGCGGTATTTCTTCCGGTTCAAAAATAATTTGTCCTTTCACGTATTTCTTTGTAATGATATCAAAGTCATGGCGAATGTTCTTTAGTACTTGGTTTTCCTTAAAATTCATCACCTTATCTCTAATGTCATCTGCATTATCTTTTAACAACATGCTAATCGGCAATTTGAAAAACCTCATACGATTGTTTGTATAATCAAGGAATAAAGGTATTGCATTGTATTTTCCGGATGAATTTATTTTTTCAAACACATTGCGCCCACTCTCCACTGAAATGTGTCTTTCAAAAGAATTTCCACCCAGAATCACGGCTAAATTCTCATTCTCCCCTTGTCTGCTTTTCATGCTTTCAATTGAATCATTCAGTATTGAGAGCAACTTTTCAATTTCAAAACTCACTCCTCTTGTTCTCATTCGTTCGGCTAGCGAAGTCCTGATGATGTAGGTTAGAAATTCAGAAGGACTCAATCCAATTTCTGCTGCTTGATGAAAGAAAAATGAAGAAGGCATCATGCCTGAAGTAGTATTGGGGTCATTTAGAAAGATTGCATGATTACTTGTTAAAAAACCATCAATTCTTGCATAAACCCTGAATTCAAAAAACTTCATTAACTCTTCACAGCTTGAGCGTATTGCATTTACAATTAGCTCGTCTACATTCATTGGTGTAACTTTTCTTGAAAGTCCCGGTAGATATTTAGAACGATAATCAAAGAAATCTTGTCTTTTAACAATCTCTGTAGGCGGTAGTGCAAGGACACTTCCATCCTCTTGTCTTAATACAATACAGCTAAATTCCCGTCCTTGAATATAAGGTTCAAACAGTACTTCGGTATCATGTTCAAACGCGATTAATTCAATGAAAGCCTGCTTGTCAGCCAATGCAGAGAGTGAGTCAATTAATGTTTGTGGATTCCTAACAATTTTATTTCCGACAATAACCGGCAACCCTAATCCTGAACGTAAGTCTATCAATTCTCGAACAAAGTCTATCTGTTGTTCATTTGAAAGTGAATTCCAATAAGTGGAGTCAATGCGTTCACAAAATAATGAGTGATTTACTTTCTTCTCAAAGTCATCAAAGTCATCTTCTTTTATAAAAGAGACCCCAATGCTTGAACCTTGGTTAGCAGATTTAACCACAATTGGTAGTCCAATCTCTTTTTTAATGCTTTCAAAAAATGCCTTTCTATCAAACTTTTCGTAAAACCAATGTTCTTTATCAATAGATTGGCATTGTAACATATTAAACCCCTTTCCGGTGGGAGCAAGTTGCTTTTGCAATCTCTTGTTCATCCCAAGTGAAGTTCCAAACACACCACTTCCCGAATAAGGAATATCATACCATTCCAACAACCCTTGTATCGAGCCATCTTCGCCATAACTACCATGTAAAGCCAAAAAAGCAAAATCAAATTCATTGGCAAAATCTTGCGGTTGAATGATTCTACCAACCGAAGCCGCCATGGCTTCTTTCTCTGTTGAATTTAGTTCCAGACTCTCTGCATAAATCTGAACTTTAGGAGGTAACACAGGCAAGAAAGCTGAAGGAGGATAAAAATCTCTGATTGTGCCTTTGTAAACATAGTGCCAATCCAACACAATGAATTGATTAAAACTATCCACAAAAATTGGTATAGCTTCAAATATAGTTTTGTCTAAATTGTCATAAACAGTGCGACCGCCTGCAAAAGATACTTCTCTTTCGCGCGACCTGCCTCCAAAAAAGATTCCTACTCTAATCTTGTCCATTCAGGCAACAAATATAAAGTTCCAAATTGCACAAGATATTTTGTTTTTCCACTAAGGTGTTTGCAAATACTGACAATGAGATAATCCATACTTCAATTTAATGGGAGGTCAATGTTTATTAGGAAACGCAAAACACTATTCCTTCACTTTGTTTACATTACTTGGAGAATGAATTAAAATAGTTCATTTTCAAAAGCACGTAATATGTTATTTCAACTCTCAATCTCATTATCTTACTTGTCAAGCAGCCCTCTAATTCTTAATAGAGAGAGAACTCTGCCTTTTTAATTTTATTCAACTAGGTATCTATTGAACATTTATATTACTCCTTTTACAATGATATCATAGTCAAACCCTGCCCTCTTTAGTGACCTTTTAGCTGATTCTAAGGCAAAAGGAGCCGGGTTAAATTTAACAACGGGAACAGGAGGAGTTTGTCTTAAGTTGTTCAAGAGTTCTTCTGTCTTCGCTTCTGTTAAATTTTCGCAAATCTCATACATCCCTCCTGCATCTTCTTCTAATCGGTCATGCGCTTCAAGCACAAAACGAATCACTCTTATCAATTCCTTTGTAGGCGGAGGCACCATTAAAGCAGTGATGGCACCATGATCCAATCTTAATTTTGCTTGCAATGCTAATGCTACTCCCCCATTGGCTTCTTGTGCTGCCGGAAACAATACTTTTTCTTCCATTTTTATATGAGTTAACAAACGTGTTCTGAATTCATTATAAGGTTGCATCTTGATTGCATCACTTGCGGAGTCTGCACTGTCTAATAATGATTCAATTTCTCTGTGGTCGTTAGTAAAAAAGTGAAAAAGAGCCTTGTTCATCTTACATGCAAAGGTATGGCTATACGGTAGATTTACTTTGGGTTAGCATTTTTTTCTTTTTCAAGTTTATTCAGAAACTTGTGATAAATAGCTGCATTGCGATTGTGTGCATCAAGCGAAACAGCAAAAACATGGTAGCCTGAAAAATCAGGTCTGGCACAGAAATACATAAAATTATGTTTTGTGTAATTTAATACTGCTTCTTGAGATTGTACCGAAGGAATACAAATAGGACTCGGTGGCAATCCATCAATAAAATATGTATTAAAAGGATGTTCTATTTTGGTGTCTGAATTGTAAATGCGTGTCATTGACATGCTGTCAAGTGCAAACTTAACAGTAGGATCTGCTTGTAATTTCCATCCATTTTTCAAACGATTCAAATAAACTCCGGCTATCATGGGCATCTCATCAACTTGATTTGTCTCTTTGTCAATGATTGAGGCTAATACGGCTACTTGTAAGGGACTCAGACCAAGAGAGTCTGCTTTTGCTTTTTTAGTAGAATCCCAAAATTTTAAATACTCTTGGTGTAATTTAGTTAGCACCTCGTCAGCGGTTGTGTACCAATACATATTGTATGTGTTGGGAATAAACATAGCGGCTACCGACATTGAATCAAATCCGAAGTTTGATAAATACTTGTTGTCATTCAACAAGGCTTGAATCTCATCTTCAGCGGGTTCTATTTTATCACTTAATACTTTTGCTATTTTCCTCACGTCTTGTGATCCTCTAATAACCACATCCACAGTGTAAGTGCCACCCTTCCTAAACAATATCGCCAATTCGCGATTGTTCATACCGGGCTTTATTTCAAATTTACCCGGACGCAAATTCTTCTCTACATTCATTCTTTGAGCAAGCAACATGAACACTTGAGGATATTCCAAACCGGCACCATCTGACAAACGTTCTGCTATACTTTGTAAATTATCTTGCCTGTTTACAACAAATTGTATTGGTTCTGAAATGTTGATTGCCGGTGAAAAAATCAAGTGCCATACCAAAGCGGCAATACCGCCTGCAAGCAAAGTTAAACTAACAATAACCCAAAGGAGAATTTTCAGTATTTTCATTTCTTTAAGTGAGTTAGCAAAAGTAAGAATACAACGTGAGCAAAGACACAAAATAAATTAGTTTTGTGCCATGAATAAAGCATTAAAAATTGCACTTGTGGGTTATGGAAAGATGGGTAAAGAAATAGAAAAAATCATTGTAGAGCGTGGACATACAGTAGCTGCCATTATTAATTCTAAAAACAATATTAATGATTTGTTGAAAGTGCAATGCGATGCAGTGATTGAGTTTACACAACCTGATGTGGCAAAAACAAACATTGAATTTTGTGTGCAACATCAAATTCCTATTGTGGTGGGCACAACAGGCTGGTATCAAGATTTTGAAAGAATTAAGCAACTAACGGTACAACATAATGCAGCTTTGTTTACCGCAACTAACTACAGTATTGGAGTAAATATTTTTTTTCATATCAATACTCGTTTAGCCAAAATCATGAACCGATATAAAGAATATCAAGTCACAATAGAAGAAATACACCACAAACAAAAGAAAGATGCTCCAAGTGGTACAGCAATTACAACAGCAGAGCAAATTTTATCTCAGCTTGATTCACACAAAAAATGGATTAGTATTGAAGAAGGGAATTATCATGACGTGAGCAAAGACGAATTGCCCATATACTCATTCAGAGAAGACAATGTCCCGGGTTTTCATAAGGTAAAATGGGAAAGCGATATTGATGAAATAGAGTTGTCTCACAATGCGCACAACCGAAGGGGGTTTGCATTAGGCTCTGTGCTTGCAGCAGAGTGGCTTGTGGACAAACAAGGTGTATTTGACATGAATGACATGTTAGGGTTTGACTAAAAAAGTTACTTTTGCAAAGCAATTTAAGAAAATGAAAAAGATACTTCTATTTACAGCCTTATTCAGCTTTACGCTTGTAGGATATTCACAAGCGAATCCCATTTTAAAGTCCAAAAAAGGAACTTACATTTTGCCACAAACCGGAGATTGGGGAATTGGAGCGAGTGTCAATCCGTTTTTTTCCTATTTAGGAAACATGTTTACATCCAACAATGTGGTACCGGGTTTAGATTTTCAAAATATCAATTTTAAATATTTTAAAGATGAAAAGAATGTTAGAAGAGCCGGAATCACCATTCAAAGCCACTTTCATACAGAGAAAATACAAGTTAACAATTTAGACCCTGATGCAGAACCTGGTTCAACTGTTTATGATAAAATCTCTCAATCAGAATTAAATATCAATCTTACTTATGGACTTGAGAAAAGACGCGGTTCAGGCAGATTGCAAGGTGTTTATGGCATTGAAGGACTTGTGGGATATGGAACAGGAAGCAAAACAAGAACAAAATACGGAAACAGCATGGAGTTTTACGCTAACGCAATTGGACCTAACCGTCCTACCTTAAACTCTTCTACTCCTTCTGCATTAACATTGGGCGCACAAGCATTTTTGGGATTTGAATACTTTTTTGCACCTAAAATTTCTGTTGGCGGGGAGGTTTATTTAAATGCAAGTTACACATTCGGAGGTAAAGCAATCAACAAATCAGAGGTTTGGGATTCAAATGAAGGCAAGTCTAACATTGTGATGTCAAGCCTCAATAACAGAACAGGTGACTTTAACTTTGGTATCAGAAACTGGAGTAACCTCAGGTTCATGTTTTATTTTTAATAATTAACACAAAATGAAAAAGCTATTTTTTACCGGGCTGATTTTATTAATTGGCGGGGTTCTACACGCCCAACAAGAATTCTCAATTTACTATGCTGACCCTAATGCTGCCGAGAGAGAGCACTACGCAGACATTACCAATATGAAGGTTGAAGTCAGTTTTGATGTCAACCATAAAGACGGAGGCATGGTAATTGGAAAAGTTACCCATAGTTTTAAACCATTAATCCCTGCGGTGGATTCAATGTTTTTTGATGGTCCCGGTATTGTAATCAAGCAAGCTAAGTTGGATGGAAAAGAGGTTCAATATAAAACCAATAAAGAGGGTGTTACAGTTTACTTCTCTCCTGCCCTTTCATGGGACAAGAGTTACAATCTTGTTTTTGATTATGAAGCACATCCGCGCAAAGGACTTTATTTTATCGGCTGGGATAGACCGGAGGCAAGTGGCAAGCCGGACTTATTCAAAGTAAGAAGGCAAATTTGGTCACAAGGTCAAGGCATCGACAACAGATATTGGATTCCGATGTATGACAACATGAATGATAAATACACAACAGAAACTGTTATTACATTCAAAGAACCATATAAAGTGCTGTCAAATGGGAAATTAATTTCTCAAAAGAAAAACAAAGACGGAACAATCACTTGGAATTACAAACTCGAAAAACCACATGCCGGCTATCTGTTGATGATTGCAATCGGAATTTATGAAGTAAAATCTACAAAGACAAAGCGAGGCACACCCGTTAATTTTTGGTATTACCCTGAATTTAAAGACAGAGTTGAGCCAACGAGTAAATATACAGAACGTATTATAGAATTTTTGGAAGATGAAACTGGAGTCCCCTATCAATGGGGTTCATATAGCCAAGTTATGGTACAAGACTTTTTGTATGGTGCAATGGAAAATACATCTGCAACTGTTTTTGGAGATTTCTTTTTTGTAGATGACAGAGCTTATGAAGACAGAAATTATATTGGAGTAAATGCACATGAATTAACCCATCAATGGTTTGGCGACCTGATTACTGCTCGTTCTGCTAATGACATTTGGATGCAAGAAAACTTTGCAACTTATTATGCCAAAATATTTATTGGTTCTCTTCCCGAATTTGGCGCAGATGAAGCAAAATTGAACGAATTAGGTGAATACAACTCTGCATTTGCCGCCACTGAAAAGGACAACTACCCTATTCGTCATACGCAATCAGGCTCTGCTCGCGCTTATCCTAAAGGATCTGCTGTACTCCAAATGTTGCGCTATGTTGTAGGAGATGAACAATTTAAGCAGGCAATTAAATTTTACTTAGAAAAACATGCTTTTACCAATGTCGAAGCTGCAGACTTTCAGAATGCTTTTAAAGACCGTTTAGGAATGAACTTAGATTGGTTCTTTGACCAATGGATTTTGAGAGGTGGAGAACCTCAATACAAAGTGAGATGGAATGCCATAGATAAAGCCACGCTTGTTACTGTAGAACAGATACACAAAATGGATTACACAACCGGTGTGTTTAAGATGCCTATTCAACTTGCAGTTTACTATACAGATGGAAGTGTAGCAAGGCAAAGAGTGATGATTGACCAACGTTTTCAACAAGTTTCAATACCTAATCCCGGTAACAAGAAAGTAAATTTTGTTGTTTTTGATGAGAATGCCGAGATCATGAAAAAGTTGTCCTTTGAAAGAACAGCGCAAGAGTTATCTGAACAAGCTATCAAGGCAGTAAACATGGCAGACAGATTAGAAGCAGTACAATCCTTAGCCTCTTTTAGTTTTTCAGAAAAGAAAGAGGTATTGGAGAAAATAATTTCGAATGAACAAGAATTTCATGCAGTAAAAGCGGAGGCATGGAGACAATGGCTGAAAGCAAATAGAAATTCTAGCAAATTGCCCTTTGTGGATTTTAAAAAAGAACATAGAAACGTACGTCAAACCATAGCATCCAACCTCAACCCAAATCAAAATGAACAAAGAGCATTGTTGCAACAATTATTACAAGATAATTCTTACCAAGTAATTGAATCTGCATTGGATAACCTATTCTCTTCTATCGCAATGCGTGTAGATGGAGGATTTGAACAGATTGCACGCTTATGGCTTTCAACAGTAAAAGATGTGGAAGGCATGGGCAAAGCCATTAGGATTAAATATTTGGAATATTCATTGACCTTGTCAAATACAAAAGAAGATGCCAATAAATTACTTGCAGAAATCATTAGTTACAGCAGCCCGGATTACGAATTTAGGACCAGAGTGAATGCAATCGAAGCACTGGGACGTTTGAACCTTGCAAATGAAACTTTGTTTAACAATATTTTTGAAGCAATCTCTCGCCCAAACTCGAGGTTAGCAGGACCCGCAATGGCAGTATTTAGAAAGTTTGAAGCTCAATATCCATTTAAATTGACCATATACTTGACATTGCAAAATCAGTCCCCGTTGATGAAGCAGTACCTCAAAGCAAAAGGCATCTCTGTGGATGACTAAACTTGTAGCTTATCATGCGTCACTGACCATTTGAAAAACGGGGCGGACACCTAAAAGCCCCACGAGTAGGAATTTTAAAATTTAATAAAATGAAAAAAATAATTTTAGGAAGTTTAATAGGTATGACTTTGACATTATTAGTTGCTTTTACGGTTGCTAATTACGAGCCTAAAAAATCGACAGCCGAAGTAGACCAAATACAAGGTTTTTACCTTTTTGCAAAAAGTAAACCAATGAAAGAATTTGAATATTTAGGGACAGTTAAAGGACCTTTAATTGGAAATCATGAATTTGACAACTTAGTTGAACTCATGGTGAAAATTGCGAAAAAGAATTTTCCAAATGCAAACGCTTTAATTTTTGACGGAGTAATTAAACAAACGCATAATACCAAAGTGAGTGCTGTAAGAATTAAGGACTAAATAAAAACCTACCACTACATAGGTAACCGTTGCACAATTCTCCACAACTCTCTAATTAGCTGTAAACCGTTCCAAACTAACGCACAATGAGAATTATCAGACAAACTGAATTAAAAGACAAACAAAAGGAAGAAATCTTAAAACTCTGGAACAACGAATATCCTGAAAAACTTGCATACAACTCAATTGCAGATTTTGAAAATTATCTAAACAAATTGACTAAACAAAACCACTATTTGTTGGTGGACGAAAATTGAAAAATTAATGGTTGGGCGACAACTTTTATTAGAGAAAACGAAAAATGGTTTGCAATTATCATTTCAGAAAAACTTCACGGTAAATGTTTCGGAACAAAAATGCTAAATGAACTAAAAAGCGATGAAAATGTTTTAAACGGTTGGGTAATTGACCATAATTCTGACATAAAAATAAACGGGAACTTTTATCAATCACCTTTGAATTTTTATTTGAAAAATGAATTTGAAATATTAAATGAAACAAGACTTGAACTAGAAATAATGTCAGCTGTAAAAATAAAATGGAAAAAATGAAGCATATTCAATTTATAGAAACAATACTTTATGTAAATGACCAACAAGCAAGTGCTGACTTTTACACAAATTTATTTCGACAAAATCCTGATTTGAACGTACCCGGAATGACAGAATTTAAACTTGCCGGAAACTACAAGTTAGGATTAATGCCTAATAATGGAATTGCAAAAATACTTTCTGACAAAACACCACATCCAGAAAAAGGAAACGGAATTCCAAGATGTGAACTTTACTTTTATGTTGAAAACATTGAATTCGAATTTGACAACGCAACAAAAATTGGAGCAAAACTGATAAGTGAAATTAAAGACCAAGAATGGGGCGACAAAGTTTGTTACTTTGCAGATATTGATGGACACATAATTGCATTTGCAGAAAAACTGAATAAAAAATAAGACGATGGCAAATCGGGCTATAGCTAACATGAGTAGCCATTGCACAACTCTCTAAAAATGAAAATAGAAGCAAGGACGGCTTCATTTGAAGCGTTTTATGCACACTTGATTTTTGGATGGTTTATATTGGAGTTGTGAGCGTTGTGATGTAGTCAATAATAAAAGACATTGTAAATCATCGTATTTTTAATTTTAGGAAATATACTTTTGAAAAAAGGTTCTCTAAAGTGGTTTAAATTAGGACTAAATGAGTAGTTTAGCAGCGGAATTAACGGAGAAAGGAAGTTTTGAGACAGACTGCCGTTATAGGTTACGCCCAGACAGCAGCAGTCAGTTGTTTCAGCGATAGCCAACAGTAAAAAATAGTGACAATATGAAGAGTATTATAATTTTTATAAGTGGCTGCGTAGTAGGAGTTGTTGCAACGTTATTAGTTCTCTTTGTCATTAGCATTGGAATTAGACAAAATGCGACAGATAGCGAATCGTCCTTTTACGAAAGGACAGCAGAAATTCAGTACATTGAAATTAGGGGCTAGAAAGGAGAAGTTATTTTGCATACAGGTATGCCAAAAGATTCCGTAAAAATTCTCGTAGGAAAACCTGACGATATATATTTACACTCAATCGGGGTAGTACAGCATACGAAAAATGGGGTTACAAAATTCGCAATCAATATCTTTTATACTTGAATATAGATTTAAAAGACGGCAAACTTGAATAGGTGCAACAAAATTAAAATTTGAATGGAAGCCATAGTTGCAGTTATTATTCTTGTTTTTTTTTTAGTTGTACTTCGTTTTTTAAAATCACCGAAAACAAAAGGGGCGGTAGGCGAATTATTAGTAGAATTAAGCTTGGGTGGAGACATTCCAAATGAAAAATATATTATCAACGATTTGTTGCTATATAATGACAGCAAATCACACCAAATAGACCACATAATTATCCGTAAGACAGGTGTTTTCGTTATAGAAACAAAACACTATTCAGGACAAATATACGGACAAGACAACCAAAAGGAATGGACACAAGTTTTAGCTTACGGACGAGAAAAATACCGATTTTACAATCCAATACACCAAAACAAAAGCCACATTTACGCATTGAGTAAAATTGTAGGCAGAAAGGATTGCTTTGTTTCTATTATCGTGTTTCCAAAAGCCGCTATAATGACATATTTTGATGCTTATGTAGGCTCTATTTCTGATATGAAACGGTGGCTCAAACAAGACAGAGAAGAAATATTAACAGTGACAGAGATTGAACAAATTTACAACCTACTAATTGACCACAAAAACAATCCTCAACTGACAAATGTTCAACATATTGACAACATTTCCAAAATGCGGCAAAACATTGAAAATAACATTTGTCCGAGATGTGGCAAAAAACTTGTGATACGAAAAGGAAAATATGGCTCATTTTATGGTTGTAGTGGATACCCATATTGTAAATTCATAAAAAAATAGAACAAACAAAAAACGCTATCTTTTGGGATAGCGTTTTTTGTAGAGGTCGGAACCGGATTCGAACCGGTGTAAAGGGTTTTGCAGACCCGTGCCTAGCCCCTCGGCCATCCGACCTTTTCTTCTTTAAAGGTCTGCAAAAATAGTGTTTTACTTCTGCTTTTTCCAAATTGTTTTATAGATTATTTCTTTGGTGATGTCGCAATGAGTTTGAACAAAAAGGCAGATTGAAAAATAATGTATTTTCGCAAACGAGAGCTATGAATACAATCGTTGTAAGTGGAGCCAATGGGAATTTGGGACAAGCTGTTGTTTTACACTTTCTCAATATAGGTTGGCAAGTAGCGGGTCTTGTGTATAGCAAACACTCCCCTATTTGTGAGCATCAACATTATCGCGAATTTAGGGTTGATCTAAAAAGTGAGTCAGAAAGTGAAAAATGCGTACAACAACTCATTGATATTTACAAAAAGATTGATGCTGTTGTAATGACAGCAGGAGGATTTCGAATGGGTGAGTTTGCTCATACTACGCTTCAAGATTTAGATTTTTTATACAAACTCAACTTTACAACTGCGTACAACTTGTCTAGGCATTTAATCACGCATTTAGAAGGTGTTGGAGGAAAGTTTGTATTTATTGGGTCGGCACAAGGATTTGACACAAAAAAAGGAAAGTCAGCAGTAGCATATAGCCTTTCTAAGTCCCATCTTTTTCAATTGGCAAATATTATTAATGCAAGCTATGCAAACAAAGATGTTAGAGCTTGTGTCATAGTGCCAAGTATTATTGACACACCTCAAAATAGAGATGATATGCCTAATGCTGATTTTAGCAAATGGGAAAAAACAGAAGATATAGCCCGGGTTATTGCAGATTTTATATACAATAAAATAACGGATTCTGTAATTGTGGTGCAAGCGGTTTTGAAGCAATAGGGTTTCAATCGTCATGGTTCGATACATTCAGCTGCGATGAACACTCTCCATGACAGGGCGGTTACAACTGCGTTTCATACTCGCATGAAAGATTGGGTGAAGCTGTGCTGGATATTCACTAAGAAAGAGAGTTGTGGCTAATAAAAACAGGAAAGCCCCTTGGGGAGAGGGGCTTTTATTCCTGTTTTGCATATAAATAATAATGAAGAATCATTCATTCTCTTCAGGCAATGGAGCACCACCCAATATTTTTTCTTTTAGTTTGGATTCAATGTCTGCAAGTAGCTCCGGATTGTCTGCTAATAGGTCTTTAACCGCATCTCTACCCTGCCCTAATTTAGTATCAGCATAACTGAACCATGAACCACTTTTGTTCACAACACCGGTATCTACAGCCATATCTAAAATTTCGCCAACGCGAGAAATCCCTTGTCCATAAATGATGTCAAACTCTACCACTTTAAATGGAGGCGCTAATTTGTTTTTGGCAACTTTCACTTTGGTTCTGTTTCCGGTAATATCATCTCCACTTTTAATCTGACCTATTCTTCGAATGTCTATTCTAATAGAGGAATAGAATTTTAGAGCATTACCTCCTGTTGTTGTTTCAGGATTTCCAAACATCACTCCAATCTTATCTCTAAGTTGGTTGATAAAGATGCAAATACAACCGGTTTTATTGATGGTACCCGTTAATTTTCTCAATGCTTGTGACATTAAACGCGCTTGTAATCCCATTTTTGAATCACCCATATCGCCTTCAATCTCTGCTTTAGGTACTAAGGCTGCAACAGAATCGATTACAACTACATCCAAAGCACCGGAACGGATTAAATTGTCAGTCACTTCTAACGCTTGTTCTCCATCGTCAGGTTGGGACACTAAAAGATCGTCAACATTAATTCCTAATTTTTGTGCATACAATTTATCAAAGGCGTGTTCAGCATCAATAAATGCACACAATCCGCCATTCTTTTGTGCTTGTGCAATACAGCTAAGAGCTAATGTGGTTTTACCTGAAGACTCAGGTCCGTATATTTCCACAATTCTGCCTCGTGGAAATCCTCCTATGCCTAATGCTAAATCTAATCCAAACGAACCGGTAGAAATCACGGATACATCAGCAATTCCATGCTCATCCATTTTCATCACGACTCCCTTTCCATAAGTTTTTTCAAGTCTGTCAATAGTTAACTTAAGTGCCTTAATCTTTTCTGCTTTGCTGTCTGCCATTTCTATACGTAAAATTCAAGCATGCAAATACGTATAATTAGATGGGGCATTATCAACATTTATAGAAAGGATATTCACAATTTTTACCATTAAAAGACAGTGCTGACCGGTGTTCTTATATTTATACAGAAACGTGTATAGCTCTCAACATTGTTGAGAAGTTCAATCTGATTCCAACTTTGAATAGATTCACTTTTGTGAAGTTATGTATGCAATGAAAAACAAGAAGATTCTTCTACTTACTTCGCTTTCAATATTCTGTACTCAAAGCACTGAGTTGTTTGCACAAAAAGATACTTCAGGAGATAATGTATATATTATAGTCCCAACAAATCCTTCTTTGTCTGAAGGGCGCAAACTTGAAATGCTTCCTAATACAACAAGGAATACACGTCAAAATTTACCGATTTTCACTTTTAAAACATTGGATAAATTTTCTCAAACAGGCAAAGAGATATCAGTGTTTCCCCCTGTAACATTCTTTCCTGAACATAAGCAAGTGCTACCGAATGGATTAGCTCAACTTGGATATGGTAATCTTAATGCTATTACCGGAAACATCATTTTCAACAATTTCAGCAACCCTAACAATGCTTATGGCGGTAAATATTCTCACTATTCAACAAATATCCCTAAATCTAATAAGGATTTTAGCAGAAATGAAGCAGGAGCTTTTGCTAAGATTTTTAGCGGCAAAGAGGAATTTGGAGTAGCGTTTGATTTTGCAAGAGATGTGTTGCATTATTACAATTTACCGGACTCTGTTGTCAATTATAGCAAAAGAGATATTACCCGTTATATGGAACAATGGAATGTAAATACATATTACAAGTTTGGGAACATTAACTACGTTGGCAAGAAACCCTATTTTAGGACAGATGCCGGTTTCCAACGATTCAACATGAGCAATTATGTGTATGAAAACAGTTTCCAAGTTAAAGGGCACATGCGTATGGAGCATGAGAGTTTTATTAAAGAAGGAGAAACAATGCCTTTAGATATTAAACTTTCTACTAATATAGATCAACTTAGGTATTGGGAGGCGGCTAAATATAGTCGCTATTTTGTTTGGTTTACTGCGAATGAGGAAGCAACTTTTGAAGTTGGAGGAAAAAAGTTGACTGCGAACGTTGGTTTTAACTTTGATGTTTTTGGTGACTCTCTGGAGCCTAAAGCATATATAACCCCGAACATTTCACTTAAAATTCCATTGATTGAAAAGAAGGTTGTTTTACTTCTTGGTACAGATGGTGGTTATGAGAAACAAGGTTTGCAAACTTTGTATGGGATGAATCCTTTTCTACAAGAAAGACCGGAATTAAAAAATAAATTTACAAGTTTTAGAGGCTTTGGAAGTCTTGAAGCAAATGTTGCTCCTGGAACAGTATTTATGATAGAAGGCTCAAGCGCTCAGATTGCAAATTTTCCTCTTTTTGTGGGTAGTGATGACCCATTTAGAAGATTTGCAATTAAATATGATAATGGCATTTATTCTTATATTTCAATAGGTGCTAATTATAATCTGGGGGACAAACTATGGCTTAATTTAACAGGAAAATATAACAACTACCAAATGGAAACAGAAGAAGAGGCATGGCTGTATCCTGATTTTGAAGTGAAATTAAGCACACACTACACTATGTCAAAGAAATTATTTACCCATTTAGATGTAATTGCACTTGGCAACAGAACTGCAATAGATCAAAATCTGAATAAGATAACCCTAAAGCCATTGGTTGACGTGAACTTAGGAGCTGATTACATATTAAAAAACGGATTTCTTGTATTTATTCAACTAAATAACCTAGCAGGCACTATGTATCAACGCTGGTACCAATTTCCGGTTTATGGATTTAACGCAACTGCCGGTGTAGGATATAGATTCTAATTGATTTTATGCAGTTTGTTTGCTTAGTTTGTTAAGCAATTTAAAATGACTGATAACTGCACTTAAAAAGGTCTTTTCTTGAAAGTAAGGGAGATTAAATTCTTGAGCTGTCTGTTTAACAATAGGAGAAATATTTTTGTAATGAACATGACAAATTCCGGGGAATAAATGATGTTCGATTTGATAATTCAACCCACCAATATACCATGAGAAAACACGGCTTCCGTGAGCAAAATTTGAAGTGGTTTTCATTTGGTGGATAGCCCAACTGTTTTCAATATTTCCGGTTTCGGTATCAGGGATATAAAAATCAGTACTTTCGTTTACATGTGCAGTTTGAAAAATCAATGCCAGTGTAAGCCCCCCAATGATGTGCATAATGAGAAATCCCAATAAAATATGCCACCATGCAAATGGTAAAATTATCAGAGGCAAAACGACAGTTAAAACAAAATAAACTGCTTTTGTCAAAATGATTTCGAACAGGGCTTGATTAAATGTCTTTCCTTGTGCTTTGAATAATCCTTTTCTGTTGTATCGGAATAATTGTTCAAAGTCTTTTGAAACAATCCAGTAAAAAGTCATTATTGAATAAAGCAGAGGAGTGTAGAGCAACTGAAATCTGTGTATTTTGCGATAGTTTTGATCGGGTGTCATTCTGATAATAGATTTCTCAATATCTTCATCGTATCCAAAAATATTAGTATAAGTGTGGTGCAGTACATTATGTTGAATGCGCCAATTGATATGATATCCTCCGGCTAAATTCAGCATCAAGCTTAAGAAATTATTTACTTTCTTATTTTTGGAATATGCACCATGGTTTGCATCGTGCATGATTGACAACCCAACACCTGCAAACCCAAAACCCATCAATACCCAAAGCAAATACATCACCCAAACATTATCGGTTAGATTTGCTAACATAATTACTAAAGGAACAATATATAAAAGTAACATGAAAACTGTTTTGATTTTCATTGAAAGATTGGCTGTTGGTGCAATCTGATTACTTTCAAAATATTGATTGACTCTTTTTTTTACCTCTGTAAAAAATTCAGGTTGGTCGTTCTTGTTAAATCTGATTGCTTTAAATTGCATTGTAATAAGGTGTTTAATAATGAGGATGAGTGTAGGGACAAATGTAGAACTATTCAACAAAAAAAATAACAAACGTTTACAAATATACAAAATAGGTTTTTTAGTGTAGGAAAAGAGCTGTGTTTGTTAAACAGCCTATTAAAACCCTAAGGTATTTGCATATACTTATGGGTTTGAAGAGAAATTTGCCATTCAGGATGCGACTTGACATACTCTATGATTTTTGGCAACATTTGCGTTGTTTTACTCCATTCAGGCTGCAATAACAATTTGCATTTTTTGTTAACTTCTTTGCCAAATTCTTCTGCCCATTTGAAATCGGATTGATTAAACACGATAATTTTAAGTTCATTTGCCTTTTGCAATTGAGACATAATAGGCTTTTTGAATTTTTTAGGAGAAATACAAATCCAGTCAAAACTTCCGCGTATATAAGAGGACGCAGATGTTTCTAAGTGTATTTTAAGTCCTTTATCATGCAGTTCGTTACACAAATTAGTCAAATCATATAGACAGGGTTCGCCACCTGTAATAACAACAATTTGTGCTCCGCTTTTTTCGGCTTCCTCTGCTAAAAATTGAGGCGTCAACATAGGAAAACCCCCAGCATTCCAGCTTTCTTTGACATCACACCATACACATCCTACATCACAACCGGCAAGTCGAATAAACCAAGAAGCATATCCGCTATACGTTCCTTCACCTTGAATGGTGTAGAAGCGTTCCATTACCGGCAATAAAGTTGATTCAGACAAGGTTGTTTTTCTTTTTAAAGGCTTCTAAAGTATTTATCATCAGTCCAATTCGAGTCATTGGGCCTACCCCACCGGGCACTGGTGTTGCAGCATAACAAATACCTTCTAATGATGAATAATCTGCATCTCCTTTTAGTGTGTATCCTTTGGGCTTTTGGCTGTCTGACACACGTGTAATACCAACATCTATAACAGTTGCCCCTTCTTTTAACATTGAACCTTTTAGAAAATCTGCAATACCAATAGCTACAACAACAATATCAGCATGCCTGGTGAAAAATTCCAAGTTCTTAGTTTTGCTATGACATAAAGTAACAGTTGCATTTCCTGTTTGAGAAGACTGTGATAACAAAATACTCATTGGTCTTCCAACAATATTGCTTCTTCCAATGACAACAACATGTTTGCCTTGAGTATCAATTTTATAAGCTTCAATCAATTTTAAAATACCAAATGGAGTTGCAGGAATAAAACCGCCCTCTCCTCTTGCTACCAACCCGAAATTTGCAGGAGTAAACCCATCTACATCTTTTAGAGGTGAAATGGTATCCGTTACTTTTTTCTCAGAAATATGCTTTGGCAATGGTAGCTGAACAATCAATCCGTCTGTATGTTCCGACATATTGATTTGTTTGATGATTGAAAGCAATTCAATCTCTGTGGTTGATTCAGGTAATCTAATTACTTTGGAGCCAAAACCAATTTCATGACAATCCTTTTCTTTTGAAGCAACATAAGTTTGACTTGCTCCATCATCCCCAACTAAAATGGCTGTTAAATGAGGTGCACGTTTACCGGAAGCAATGATAGCAGATGTTTCTTGTTTTAATTGTTCCTTAATTTCCTTGGCTACCTTAACACCATCAATTTTTATCATGTTTTGCTCTTTTTTAGGGTGTGCAAAGTTAAGACAAGACAAACAGATAAATTTATATTTGCCCAAAATTAAAAACGCAATATGAATAAATTAAAGGTATTTGCAATAGCTGCTATTTTTAACTTCAATATAGTAGCCATTGCTCAAGAAATCAGTCTTATCAATCCTGTAAGTGCATCCGAAGTACAAGTTATGACACCTGAACTGCTTTGGCAATTGGGTAGAGTTTCGGCTTTGGGGATAAGCAAGGATAAAAAACATATTATATATAAAGTATCAACTCCATCGGTTGCTAACAATAACTTTAGCAGTAAATACTATCAAATTCCTCTTGAGGGTGGGAACGCTACGGAAATAAAGAATTTCAATGAATTGCTTCCTAATAAAAATATTTCACCTGACGGTAAATATATTTTATATACAATGGATATCATGTTGCAACCGGTTCTTGGTAAAGACCTATACCCCAACTATGCATATTCTGACGTAAAGATTTATAATGGGTTAGACTATCGTCATTGGAGTTCTTGGTTTGAGGGTAAATATACACATCTATTCTACAAATCAGTTGGCGAGCCTGACACTTACGGGACAGATTTGCTTCAAGGCGAGCGATTCTATTGCCCTCAACAACCTTTCGGTGGTGACAATGATTATACATGGTCTCCTGATGGAAAGAAAATACTCTATGTTACAAAAAAGAGCGAAGGAACTGCTTATGCAACAAGCACCAATACCGATATTTATCAGTATGATATAGCCGGTAAAACAACTACAAATCTGACAGTAGGTATGAAAGGGTATGATACCGACCCTGCTTTTAATAAAAAAGGTGCTTTAGCATGGCTCAGTATGGAAAGAGATGGTTATGAAGCAGATAAAAATGATATTTATGTTCTTGAGAATGACATTAAATTAAACCTTACTAAACAGTGGGATGGAACAGTAAAGCAATTTATTTGGGCAGATGATGACAGAACGCTTTACTTTACTGCAGCAATTGGAGGTACCATACAACTGTTTTCAGTTGACTATCCCGGAAAAACTAAAAAACTACCTTTGGTTACCCAGTTATCAGATGGTCAATTTGATATTACCGGAATTGTTGGACAAGCAGGTAACAACTTGATTGTTACAGTAACAGACATGAATACAGCAACAGAGATTTATAGCTTCAACTTGCAAACTAAAAAACTCAAAAAGCTTACCGGGGTTAACGACCAATATTACAACAATATTCAGACTAGTGAAATCAAGAAAAGAATAGTAAAAACCACAGACAACAAAGACATGGTGGTATGGGTCATTTATCCTCCAAACTTTGACCCGAATAAAAAGTACCCGACCCTACTCTATTGCCAAGGCGGACCACAATCTGCATTGTCTCAATTTTATTCATTCCGTTGGAATTTTCAATTGATGGCAGCAAAAGGATATATAGTGGTTGCGCCCAACCGTAGGGGAATGCCCGGACATGGAGTCGAATGGAATGAAGCCATTAGCAAAGATTGGGGTGGTCAAGTAATGAAAGATTATCTGTCTGCTATTGATGATGTTGCTAAGGAGTCTTATGTAGATAATAAAAGGTTGGGAGCAATTGGCGCAAGTTATGGAGGTTATTCAGTCTTTTATTTAGCCGGAATGCATCAAGGTAGATTTAAGACTTTCATTGCACATGCCGGTGTGTTTAACACAACAAGTATGTATGGCACAACAGAAGAAGTCTGGTTTCCAAACTTTGATGCAGGTGGAGCTTATTGGGAGACTGAGAATAAAATAGCTCAGAAAACATACAAAGAGTTTAACCCCGTCAATTATGTACAAAATTGGAATACCCCAATATTAATTACCCAAGGAGGCATTGATTACAGGGTTCCAATTGGGCAAGCACAAGAGGCTTTTCAAGCAGCACAATTACGTGGAATCAAGAGTAGGTTTGTGTTATTCCCCGAAGAAAACCATTGGATTTTATCCCCTCAAAATGCAATGATTTGGCAAAGTGAATTTTTTAAATGGCTTGATGAAACATTGTGATATGAATCTATCTGTCTTCAAAAAGAAAAGCCTCTCAATTACTGAGAGGCTTTTTTGTTGGGTGAATGATGGGATTCGAACCCACGACCCCCTGAACCACAATCAGGTGCTCTAACCAACTGAGCTACAATCACCGTTTGGGGGTGCAAATATAACCTTATACTTTCAATTTCAATAGTTGTACAAATATTTTTCTTGTAAACTTTTATCTCAAAGAAATTTATAAAGCGGACAAAGCAAAAAACTAATATTGCGCCTTAAATTTCAAACCATGCTCAACACTAAATTTGGTCAATTTTTCATTTTGATTGTGTTGGGCGTAGTTTGGGGTAGTTCATTTATATTGATGAAAAAAGGCTTAATAGCTTTTAACAGCTGGCAAGTAGCTTCCTTACGACTATTCTTTGCAGGGATGATTGCTGTCCCCTTTTTTATTAAACATAGAGAGTCAATTAAAAAAAAAGATTGGTTGTGGTTAATCTTAGCCGGATTTATAGGAAATGGTATCCCTGCATTTATGTTTACCTACGCACAACAAGCAGGATTAGAGAGTTCACTTGCAGGTGCGCTCAATGCTTTGACACCGGTATTTACATTAATTGTGGGAGTAAGTTTTTTTAATATTCAATCAAACAAAAAACAAGTTTTAGGGCTGTTGATAGGATTGTGTGGTGCAATATATTTGATATATAACAAAGTAGGTATCAACTTCAACAACTTTTCAATCTTTCCTTTCTTGATAGTCTTTTTAGCTACATTCTTTTATGGAATTAACCTCAATATAATCAAATCAAAGATTGGACATATTAAGCCGGTCTTAGCTGGGATGATTCCATTAAGTATTGTTGCATTTCCTGCTACCGGAGTAGTTTTTGCGAGCGGTGCGCCACAAGTGCTACAAGAATCTACACAAATATGGAGTGTTTCCTTGTTGTCAATACTTTTATTGGGTATTGTTGGCACAGCAATGTCTTTGTTTGTTTACAATGCATTAATTCAAAAAACGAATGCGCTATTTGGTGCAGCAGTAAATTATATGCTCCCTTTTGTTGCAGCACTCTGGGGTGTTATAGATGGAGAAGCATTTGGAAAATCAGAACTCCTCTCCTTGCTATTTATTATGGGTGGCATTTATTTAATCAGGGGTAAATAAGCTGTTGAGATTAATTCATTTCCAATAATTGCAGTTTGAACCCTACCTTTGCGCCACGAAAAATTTGTACAAATGAATTCTGTTTATGTAATTGATGCTGTTAGAACAGCGATTGGCAAATATGCAGGCACTCTTTCGTCAGTTCGTCCTGATGATATGGCTGCACATGTTATAAAGAGTTTAATTGATAGAAATCCCAAAGTTGATTTTTCTAAAACAGAAGAAGTCATTTTGGGTGCTGCCAATCAAGCAGGAGAAGACAATAGAAATGTGGCTCGTATGGCAAGTCTATTGGCAGGACTCCCTACAGAAGTTTCAGGATTTACGGTTAATCGCTTATGTGCCAGTGGCTTGCATGCAATTGCAGATGGTTTTTTAGCCATAAGTCAAGGCTATGGCGATTTATATATTGCCGGAGGTGTTGAAAGCATGAGTCGTGCGCCATTCGTAATGGCTAAATCTGAAAAAGCATTTGACAGAGTTCCCGAAGTATTTGATACTACCATTGGTTGGAGGTTTACAAATCCGGCATTGTCTGCTTTGCACCATCCTTTTACTATGGGTGAAACTGCTGAAAATGTTGCAACAAAATGGAACCTAACTCGTGAACAGCAAGATGCTTTCGCATATAACAGTCAAGTAAAATGGGATATGGCTAATAATGCAGGGAAGTTCAAAGATGAAATAACACCCTATATTCTAAACGGAAAGAAGGGCGAAAAAACGGTTTTTGACACTGATGAACATCCTAGACTTAGCTCACTTGAGATATTAGCTTCATTAAAACCTGCATTTAAAAAAGATGGTTCAGTTACAGCAGGAAATTCATCCGGTGTGAATGACGGTGCAGCTGTACTCTTGTTAGCATCTGAAAAGTTTATAAAAGAAAATAATATTACACCGCTGGCTCGTATTGTTTCTTTTGCGGCAGCAGGAGTTGCCCCGGAGATCATGGGAATCGGTCCTATTCCGGCAACACAAAAGGCACTCAAGAGAGCAGGATTAACAATCAATGACCTTGGGTTGGTTGAATTAAATGAGGCATTTGCAAGCCAAAGTATTGTTTGCATGCATGAATTAGGACTAAATCCTGAAATAGTCAATGTAAATGGCGGGTCGATAGCAATTGGACACCCATTAGGATGCAGTGGAGCACGCATTTCTTCTACACTTTTACATGAAATGAAAAAGAGAGCAAATGTTCGCTATGGTCTTGCAACTATGTGCGTAGGCGTAGGCCAAGGAATGGCAATGATTTTTGAGAAATCTTAATGAGATACTTTCTCCAAATTGCATTTGACGGGCAACCTTTTTGTGGCTGGCAACTACAAGCCAATGGCAATACTGTGCAAGCAGAAGTAGATAAAGCGTTAAGCATTATTCTCAGAAAAGATATTTATTGTTTGGGATGCGGCAGGACTGATTCTGGAGTACATGCAAAGCAGTTTTTTTTGCATTTTGATACTGAAAATCTCATTGAGGACATTCCCTTGTTTATTAGAAAATTTAATGGTGTTACACCTCGCGAGATTGCCGCTTATAAACTCTTTCGTGTAAAAGATAATGCAAATGCTCGTTTTGATGCTATTTCCAGAACTTATGAATACAAAATAAGTTTACAAAAAGACCCTTTTGAAATAGGCAAGTCATATTTCATTTGGCATCAACCGGATTTGTCACGCATGCAGGATGCTGCTAAATTATTGGTGGGCAAGATGGATTTTAAAGCTTTTAGCAGGGTAAATGATTTAAAACACCATATATGCGACCTTACTGAAGCGCGTTTTGAAGAAAATCAAAACACAATCATCTTTACTATCAGCGCAAACCGCTTTCTTCGCAATATGGTGAGAGCCATTGTGGGTACATTATTAGATATTGGATATGGGAGAATGGAACCGGATACGATAGTAAGTATATTAGAAAGTAAAGACAGGAGAAAAGCCGGTCAAAGTGTGCCTTCTGATGGTTTGTATTTGACTAAGGTTGTGTACCCTGAAAATATTTTTATCAATCATAATGAGTAAAGAAGGTAAGAATAAAAGGATGTTTGATGGAATGCTCCTATGGAGGATTATTAAGCTTGCATCTCCATATAAAAAGCAATTCTGGCTTGCAATCATCAGTACTATTTTGGTTGCTGTAACTGCTCCTTTGCGTCCATACCTTATCCAACTTGCCTTAGAAGATTATGTAGCACAAGCCGATAAAATAGGACTTCTTTGGATTACTATCATAACCATAGCTCTACTTGTCATTCAGACTTTATTACAGTTTTGGAATAGCTATATAACGGGGTGGATTGGTCAAAGTGTAATTAATGACATGCGGAACAAGGTTTTTGCTAAAATAAATTTAATGAAGCAAAAGTTTTTTGACAAGACTCCCGTTGGCGAACTTGTTACCCGATGTGTCAATGATATAGAAACGATTGCAGATCTCTTTGCCGCAGGTATTATTACAATTACAGGCGACATTTTGCAACTGATTGCAATCACAGGGTTTATGTTTTACATAGATTGGAAACTAACCCTCATAACTTTGTCGGTTTTGCCTCTCTTACTCTACGCTTCTCATATTTTCAGAATTAAAGTGAAAGAATCTTTCCAAGATGTAAGAGTAGCGGTAGCAAAAATTAATTCGTTTGTGCAAGAACGAATAACGGGAATGCAAGTAGTTCAGTTGTATAATCGTGAAGATATTGAATATGAAAAATTCAAAGAAATCAATATGGGACACTATGAAGCAAATCAGCGTTCTGTACTTTATTATTCAGTATTTTTCCCTGTAATTGAAATTATTACCGCCATTTCATTGGCTTTATTGGTTTGGTGGGGAACAAAGGAAATGTTAGGTGTAGGAGTTGCAACATTTGGAAAATTGACTGCATTCATTCTCTATATCAATATGTTTTTTCGTCCTGTGAGAATGTTAGCAGACCGCTTTAACAATGTACAGATGGGAATGGTTGCAGCGTCCAGAGTATTTAAGTTAATTGACAATAAAGAAAATTTGGAAGATTCGGAAGGTAGTTACGTTGCTGAACCTATTGGCAATATTGTCTTTGATAAGGTTTGGTTTGCTTATAATGACGAAAATTATGTAATCAAAGATTTATCTTTTACTCTGAATGAAGGAAAAACGTTGGCAATTGTTGGCGAGACAGGTTCGGGTAAAAGTTCCATAATCAACTTGTTGATGAAATTTTATCCCTACAACAAAGGACAAATTACAATAGATGGAGTGTCACTGACAGAATGGAATGCGCTCTTCTTACGGAAAAGAATTGCAATTGTAATGCAGGATGTTTTCTTGTTTTCAGGGTCTATATTAGAGAATATCACTTTGAATATGCCGGAAATAAGCAGAGAACAAGTGATTGAAACTTCCAAATTATTGGGAGCAAATACCTTTATTGAGAAATTACCGGGCGCTTATGATTACAAAGTCATGGAACGTGGCAACACCTTGTCTATGGGGCAAAGACAATTAATATCTTTTGTACGTGCAATGGTTGTAAACCCTAAAATATTAGTACTTGATGAAGCAACTTCCTCTGTTGACTCGGAAACTGAAGATGTAATTCAGAAGGCAATTGAAAAAATGATGTTCAATAGAACTTCTATTGTTATTGCACACAGGCTTTCAACTATTGAAAAAGCAGACAATATTATTGTAATGAGTCATGGTGAAATTGTGGAATCAGGCACTCATAAAGAGTTAGTGAAACAACGTGGCAGATATTATCAATTACAAAAGTCCGGAACACAAGAAATCCTCACAGAATAATGTTTTGATTAAAGTTGTAATACAATGATATTTGTCTCCTATTTTAATGTACTGTAACTGATGAAGTCATTTGTAATCAAGATAGTTTTAGGTATTACAATTTTAATGGTGGGTTCATTAACCGGTTGGGCGCAAAACAATATCATGTTTGAGCCTTTTACTTCATTTTCTTGGTCTGCAAGTAATTCATATACATCCAAATCTGATTTTATTCAAAATGGACAATCATGGAACAGTGAAAAAGGTATTGGCTTTGGATCTGGTAATGAATTTGGGATTTTAGCAAAAAGGTCTTTCGATTCTTCCATGTTAACTGTAAATGCAGGCGTTTCTGCACTCATTGGAAAGAAACAGCAAACATATCTTATGGAAAACTACGACTCCGGTCAAAAAGTCGTGAAGATGATGGATGCGTATCAACTCAATGCTTTATTAGGAATTGGTTTGCAAAATAAATTTAACAACAAAATATTAATTGGTTCTGATGTTTTGCTTGTCATTCCTTTAATTACAAGATTCAAAGAAGTAATAATTAACAAACAAGGCAACATAAACTCACAAACAAGTTTGCAGTATAAATCTCGAATTACAGTTGGTCTGAATCTAAGGTGTGGCATAGGGTATCAACTCTCAGAGCACTTATTAATCAAAGGTGATGTTGTATATACCTTTATGAGTATTTCAAATAAAAGTTCAATCATTAGAAATTACACCTCCTCTGATGGTACTTCGCTTGCACAACGTTACCCAACTACTTCCGACCTTGAAACCATTTTTTATAAGGATATGAAGGATGTTAAAAACGATCCGATACTTAACCCCTCGGGGTTTGACAAGAATAAACCTTCAGAAAGTATATCAACCCAACTTCCATTCAGCAGAATGGGGCTGAGCATTTCACTTGTTTGGATTTTAAATTTGAAGAAGGGTTAACAACTAACCATTCATACTAATCAGGAACTCTTTATTGTCAAGCGTGGTTTCCATGTACCTAAGCATGGTAGTCATAGCTTCCTCAGATGTCATATCCGCAAGATGATTTCTAAGAACCCACATTTTTTGCAGTGTATTTTTGTCATACAACAAATCTTCTCTCCGAGTACTTGAGGATACAATATCAATAGCAGGATAAATTCTTTTGTTAGAAAGTTTTCTATCAAGTTGAAGTTCCATATTCCCGGTTCCTTTAAACTCTTCAAAAATCACTTCATCCATTTTAGAACCGGTATCAATTAATGCAGTAGCAATAATAGTAAGCGAACCGCCATTTTCTATGTTTCTAGCTGCACCGAAGAATCTTTTTGGTTTTTGTAATGCATTTGCATCTACCCCTCCAGACAAAATTTTACCTGATGCCGGCTGTACAGTATTATAAGCTCTGGCAAGTCTGGTGATTGAGTCAAGTAATATTACCACATCATGACCACACTCGACCAACCTTTTTGATTTTTCAAGCACAATATTCGCAAGTTTTACATGTTTTTCAGCAGGTTCGTCAAATGTAGATGCAACAACCTCAGCTTTAACATTTCGAGCCATTTCTGTAACCTCTTCAGGTCTTTCGTCAACCAGCAGAATAATCATATATATTTCAGGATGATTTGCTGCAATTGCATTAGCAATGCCTTGTAATAAGTTGGTTTTACCTGTTTTGGGTTGTGCCACAATTAGTCCACGTTGTCCCTTACCAATAGGAGAAACTAAATCAATAATTCTATTACTAAAATTGCGAGGGTTGTCAACAAGGTTTATCTTACTATTTGGAAAAAGCGGAGTTAAATGTTCAAATGATATTCTATCCCTGATTTCAGCAGGCGTTTTACCATTTACTTTTTGAATCTGGACTAAGCCGAAATATTTTTCATTATCCTTTGGCAACCTAATAGTACCAACGACTGTGTCGCCTGTTTTAAGTCCATAAGAGCGAATTTGTTGAGGAGATACATAAACATCATCCGGTGATGACATGTAGTTATAGTCAGCAGAACGCAAGAATCCATACCCTTCTTGGATCACTTCCAGCACACCAATCGAAGTAACCAAACCTTCTAATTCCATGATTTGATTAATTCTCTCTTGTCTTTGTTTATCTCTTTCAGATTGTTCTGATCTCTGTCTATCTATAATTTTGGTTTCGTTGTTTTCCTTATCTTCTACTTGCGATTCAGCTTTAATTTCACTATTTATCGCTGTGTTAACATCAACATTTTCTTCTATTTTTTTTTCAATAGCTTGATTTGTGTTTTCAGTTGAGTGCACCTTCTTGCCTTGTTCTAAAACTTTATTATGAGATTGCTCAGTATTATGGTTGATAGGTCTGCGCTTGCGTTCATGTTTGTGTTCATGACCGTTCCTTTGATTGGATGCAGCTTCTATTTTAGCAGGTTCCGGCTCTGGTTTTAGTTCCGTTTCGGATTTTTTACTGCCAATGGCATCAATTAGCTCATTCTTTTTTAACCCGGTTGCATTTTCAACACCCAATGCAATAGCAATTTCACGCAATTCGGAAATTTTCTTTTCCTTTAAAATATCAATCTCAGACATTGATTATATTGATTATAAATATGATTCAGTATTGGCTCTAAAAATTCTTTCTAAAATAAAATCGGATTAAATTTTCAGAAAAGAAAATAATCTGAGACCCAGATTAGTTCTGGGTGCAATTTTACATCAAATATTTGAAATAGCAAGAGATTTATTTCATAGTGTATAACATTGAAATGTTAGTAAAGGATTCTTACATTCTGTTAATTCTCTATATCTTTGCACTATATCACTAAAAGAGATGGCAGGAGTAAGAATTGAGAAGTTTGAAAAGCAAATGCAACGTGATTTAGGTGAGATTTTTCAACAAAATAGTTGCACTTGGTTTGGAGGTGCATTCATAACAGTTTCACAAGTAAAAAGTAGTCCTGATTTAGGCTATATTAAATGTTATATCAGTATTTTGAACGAGAAAGAACCTGCGAAGTTGTTGATGCTTGTGGAAGAGAAATCAAAAGAAATAAGAATGGAACTTGCTCACCGTAATAAACATTTACGTAAAACTCCAGAGATTTCTTTTATGGAAGACACATCGTTAGATTATGTAAATAAAATGGAAGCTCTTTTTGCTTCAATTAAAAACAACAAGAAATAACTCGCCCATGCTTGTAACCTATGTAGAGGAACAACACGTCAAAAGCATTATGAAGAATCGCTTTTATAGGTGGGTTTTCTTTAATTATACCAAGCATTTAGACTTAAAAAATATTTTAATCAGGAAATTTACCAAGCAAATTGTAAAACAAAAAGACCTGAAAATACCAAGAGTCCTAGATGTGGGCTTTGGATTTGGGCAACGGATTTATTATTTAATTAAACATTATCCCAAAGCAGGTGTATTGGGAATAGATGTCTCAGACAAAGCAGTTTCATACGCAACAAAATACTTTAATCAAAAAGATTTTCCGAATGTGTACTGTATGAAAAAAGATGTAAAGGATTTGGACGATAAAGATTCGTTTGATATTGCTTATGCTGTCAAAGCTTTAAACTATATTGAAGATGACAAAGGTGCATTACAGAAGATATATGACTCATTAAAACCGGGGGGCACTCTCCTATTGCTTAATAGTTATTCTGCTAAACAGCAACATGAGAAAATTTATGACAGAATTTATGCACTCCCAAGATTACGAGATGGATATTCACTAGAGTCTTTAGAAGAAATAATGCACGAAGTTGGATTTTCAAAAATTGAAGCACGTTATATATACGGTACTACTGGTAATTTGGCATGGGAAATTGTAATTGCATTGCCGATTAAGATTGCTCGAAAGTCAAAATTGTTTCTTCCGTTTTTGCCTATATATATGCTCCTTGTTACACCAATTGCCGGTATCCTGAATTTTTACGATTACTACATTGGTCATACTTCCGGTAGAAGTATTTTTATTAAAGCAGAAAAATGAGAAAAAGTCTGTTTTTTGCCATTCGCTATTTATTTTCTAAGAAAACACACAACGCTGTCAACTATATATCGTGGATTTCTGCATTAGGATTTTTTGGCGGTTCGTTAGCATTGATAGTTATATTATCAACTCTTAACGGCTTTGAAAATCTAATTCTTTCAATGTATTCACACTTTGACCCTGATTTTAAAATTGAATCTGTTGAAGGCAAAATGCTAAATCAAGGAGATATCGATTTCTCTATATTAGAGCAAACACCGGGTCTGATTAGTCTTAATAAAGTGTTAGAAGACCAAGCCGTAATCAAACATTACGATTATCAAGCAGCGGTATATGTTAAAGGAGTGGATGATGACTATTTTTTCAAAACAGGATTAGACCAATATGTGCAAGATGGAGTAGCAGACTTAAAAAGCGAAGGAATTAATCTGGCGATTTTAGGAGCAGGTGTTGATTTTAAATTACAAACAAGAGTCAACAACCCACAGAGTATTGCAACTCTATATACCCCCAGAAGAGAAAATTTGTCAATTAACGACCCTAATTTATTGCAAGCTTTATTAATCAAACCTTCCGGTGTAGTATATCTGGATGATTTAATTAATCAGAAATATGTTTTCGTTCCTTTGAGTTATGCAAGAGAACTATTTGACCGCGAATCCGAGATTTCATATATTGAAATACGCATAGCTCCCAATAAAATCAACCAAGCACAACATTATCTTCAGCAAAATATTTCACCCACTTTAAAAGTTAAAAATAGGATTGAACAACAGTCCTCACTTTATCAAATGTTTAAAACTGAAAAATGGGTTGCCTATGCTTTACTCGCATTTGTTCTATTTCTTGCAAGTTTCAACGTTACAGGTTCATTATCGATGCTTGTAGTAGAGAAAAAGGATGATATATTTACATTAAAAACGCTTGGTGCAGATGCTGCATTTATCAGAAAAATATTTCTAACCGAAGGTATGTTAATTTCTGTTGTCGGTGGTCTAATTGGTTTAATGGTGGGATGTCTCTTAGTTTTATTGCAAGATTATTTTGGATTAATTAAGATGTCCGGTGCAATAGTTGAGAGTTATCCGGTTAAACTATTGTGGTCTGATATTGGGATTATTATTCTCACAAATATTTTTTTAGGATTTATTACCTCGCTTTACCCCACATGGAAGTCATATACAGAAAATTAATCTCTTCGGTTCTGCTTCTAATAACTACTTGTGTTGTATATGGACAAAATGAAGACAGTACAGTTGAAGCTGATTGGAATCTATTAATTCAATTACAAAATCAACGAGTATATGATGCCGGACTTACGAGTGAATCAAATCTCAAACAAACATTTGAATCAAAAGGAATTATATATCCTCCCAGGTATATTTATTGGAGGGCATTCAAAGCAGAAAAAGAACTTGAATTATGGGCTAAAGATTCCCAAAGTCAATCTTTTACACTCATCAAGACATACCCTATTGCTAATCTTTGTGGAGATCTTGGTCCAAAACGCAAACAAGGCGACCATCAAATTCCGGAAGGATTTTACAAAGTCATTAAATTTAATCCTTTATCATCATTCTGGTTGTCATTTCAAATCAACTACCCAAACGGCTCAGATTCAATTTTAGGATTAAAGAAGAATCTCGGGGGCGATATATTCATACATGGAGATACAGTAACTATAGGATGTTTGCCTATGACAGATTCCATTATCAAAGAAATATATTGGATTACATTGCTTAATAAAAATCAAATAGATTCCAATGAAATCATTCCTTTTCATATTTTCCCAATTAGGCTAACAAATGATAATTGGCAGCTCCTATACAAGGAATATTGGGGAGATCAAAGTAAAATAACATTTTGGAACTCACTTCAAGGTGTTTATAATTACTTTGAAGACAGTTATAAGTTACCGGAAATTATGATAGACGATAAAGGATTTTACAAGGTTATTTACCCTAAAAAACAACAAACAAACAATGAATTACCTCATAGTGGGACTGGGAAATCCGGGTGAACAATATATCCATACAAGACATAATATTGGTTTTGACATTATAGACAATATTGCGTCAAATTATAACCTCAGTTTTAAAACAGTACAATTTGCCCAAAAATGTGAATGGGATTTTCATGGCAATAAAATCATTCTGTTAAAACCGGATACATTTATGAACCTCAGTGGGAGAGCTGTTCAATATTGGTTAAATTGGTATAAAATACCACTAGATAAATTATTAATACTTGTAGATGACCTTGCATTGCCAATTGGTAAAATAAGAATCAGAAAAAATGGAAGTGCCGGAGGACACAATGGATTAAAGGATATTGAAAGAGCCCTAGCTACCAAGGACTATAACAGACTTCGTTTTGGTGTAGGAAATAATTTTAAAAAAGGAAGTCAAGTAAATTTTGTTTTAGGAAAATTTACAGAACCTGAAAAGGCAATTACAAAGACTTCAATTGAAAAATCAAGTAAAGCTGTGGAGCATTTTATATTACATGGAATTGATAAAACAATGGAACAATATAATCATTAGTTCCCTTGCTGGCGCTTAATTGCATATTCAATTATTCGTTCATCCGGGTTAAATAGCTCACAATCTGTCAACCCAAGTCTTTCTACTGCTATACTCACTAACTCCCTTTCAGATAAATTAGAATGATTGTGAAGTATCTCCGCATAATACCTTCCAGCCATAAGCATTGCCTCTAATGGAATCAATGCTATTAATTCACTTCCTGTTACATCAGCACCTTTCGCTATTGCTCTCATTTTAATTTCTTCAAAAACTTTATGAATTGGTGTTTCCCTATAATTAGTTAGATTACATGAAACTTGTGCAATACCAAAGTGTTCCATGTACCATCCAATTGCTTTTACATATCGCAATGCCCCAGGTATTCTTTCTTTATCGCCTTTCCCTTCTCTGTTTACTAAGTATCCTGATTCTCTTATTTCTGCCGCAATCTCGTTAGCTATTTCTACAGATTTTGTATTTAAATTTACATTATAGGCAATTAAAAAATCTCTGGCTCCAATAACTGTTGCCCCTGACTTTTCATTAAAAAAAATACCAAAATCCGGTTTCCATTCAGGAAGAATCATCTTAGAAGGCAGCATCTCATATTCTCCCTTTCTTATAATTGACAAATTGCTTCTTGCTTTATTAGGTTGCGAATGTTCATATAGATATACAGGAATATTCAACTCTCTAGCAACTCTTGCTGCTAATTTTTTAGATAAGAGTATAGCATCTTCCATAGAAACTCCTTCAATAGGTACAATAGGACAAACATCACATGCACCAATACGAGGATGTTCACCCTTATGATTTCTCATATCAATTAATATACTGGCACATTTAATTGCAAGAAATGCAGCTTCAATCACTTTCGATGGTTCTCCAACAAAAGTATAGACTGTTCTATTTGCATCAAACCCTTTATCTATATATAAAAGAGTAACTCCTTGAACTGATGAAATTACATTTGCGATTTTCGTAATTATTTCATAATTTCTTCCTTCACTGAAATTTGGAACACATTCAATTAGTTGATTTTTCATTGACATGCAAAATTAAAAAAAAAGCCCCCCAATACATGGAGGGCTTTAAAACTAATTAAATGATATTAATATTCCCAAAGGTCGTGTTCCCAAATGAATAGGTCGTTCTTAATCTCTTCACTTTTTAGTAAAGCTGCCATATTATCATCTTTGAACTCTTCGTAATCCTTAACATATAAGTCATACATATTTGACTCTTTAACGATGTAACTATCAAATAATCTAAACTGGAAGAAATGGTCATAAGATATTCTTGCAGCATCATTTTCAGTATTAAATACCTCAATATTTTTTAACAAGGGTCTCAAATCATCCATTTTAAGCCAAAACATAGGTTGTTCACCTATCTCCACTCCTCCGAATTCTAACATATAAAGAGGAGCAATAGCCATAATACGTGGTTTAAATACAGAATGTTTGTGATCAAAGAACCAGTCCTCTAGAAGCATATACTTTCTAATTTTATAGAACTCAAACTTTTCTCTTATAGTAGAGTCAATAACATCAAATGGATCATCAGGATCACCGAGAGGATTTGGAACTTGAATTGTATATTCACGAGAACCAATTGTTTGAGCATGTTCCGGTGTCATCCAAGAATATAAAGAGTCGTTATTGTAAGCTTTAACAGAGCCATCAATTGCATATCCATATATATATTGATTTAAAGGATTCTTAGGCCATTCAAGAATCTTATTCATCTTTTGACGACAATCAATAATGCGATGAATCTTCCGTTGATACTTTACATCGGCTTCTTGTAAAAAAGGATATTTTACAACAGGTCTCTCTTTAATTGCCATTTTATCGTATGGATTTTGCTCACCGCTTATTGGAACAAACTCCTCAAAATTTGGCTGCTGAGCATACGCAGAAAGACTCAACAATGATGATATAATTACTACAAAAGACTTCTTCATATTTTATATGTTACAATAATTTATTTTATATCTATAACTAAACTGGCAGTCAACTTTTTTGTAATACCACCAGGTCCGTTTGCTTCAACATTAGCAATAATTAATTTGTCCCCAGATCGAGCACTAGCAATTCTAGAGTTAACACTTGATAATGAATTACCTGTAACAGTTATAGGAATTGCATTACCTACTTTCGGAACGAGTAGGGCTGTATATCTAGTAACAACAAATCTAACACCTTCGAAAGCAAATCCGGAACCTAAGGACGCATTTAATGTAGATTGTGCCATTAGCGCTCCTTTACCTTGTGCACCACTACCCAAGCTTCCAAACAGAGGCTCAGGATTAGGAACTTCACGAATTCTGTATTCCATTTGGCCCATTTGTCTTGAAGTACCGTCAGGCATTTTTACACTGGCAGAAATTTTAGTTTTACTCCCTTGTACTCTAGATACTTTAGCTATATATTTACCGGTACCTGAAGCTTTTGATAAAACACAACCAGGTCCTGCAGATACAACAACATCTTCTGCTCTAAATCCGGGAACAGACACAGAAATTGGATTTTCAAGTCCAATATAAAGTACATTCATGGCTTCTGCAGAAATAGTCGCTGCAGGTTGAAATGATTGCCATTCAGTAGAAAATTCTTTCTTTTCAAGTCCATCGGGTCCTTCAACTTCGATGTAACCTTTAACAGGGTGAATACCTGAACCTGAGGCTGGAACCTTATAGATACCTTTTCCACCTTGAACAGGAATCTTCTCACCATTTACATATATGGTAGGTTCAGCAGTTGTATTTAATGCCATTAAAACAATCTCTGCTTCATAATTAGTCCCCTGCATAATATAACTTGATGGTGCAATTATCTTAGCTTCAACTGCATCAAATTTTATTGTAGCAGCATTAATTTGTTTTATTAATACATTCAAAACTTCAGCTTCTAAATTCTTAGCATCACTTTCAGTTTTAGAAAGCAAAGCAGTAACACCGGCTAAAGGAGAGTGTACTAAATACGAAGAAACCCAACTCTGTTTATTTGTACCACCTTTAGGATCTTCAGCTCTTAGAGAAGAATTCTGATCTAAATTTGTTAGGATATCTTTTGAAATTTTTGGATGATTTAAGACTGCAATCATATCTTTTCTTGCTTTTTCTATAGCATCTTGCAACTCCTTACCATGTCCTTGTTTTCCTGATCCTGTTTCAAAATAATTTGCATGTTTTTCCATTTGATCAGGAGCAGCCAACTCAGTTAATGTACCTGCTGAATGACCTGGTTCAACAGGCAATCTTCCACCTGCATTAGTTTCAATATCTTTTTTAATCTTTTCAACGTAAGTACAGAAATCTTTGGATATCTTTCTTACTTCTTTTGCTTTGTCAAACCATTCTTTTGTTCTATTAGCATTTGACTCCATAGAAGCTTGAAATTGTTGCATCACAATATCATTCTTTGCGTCAATATTGCCTTTTGAATTCTCAAATGAAACTTCCATTAAATGGAAGGATTTAAGAATCTCCTTCGACACGTTCAAAGCAAGAAGAGCGAGTAACACGAGATACATCATGTTAATCATCCTCTGCCTCGCATTTAAATCACTTACTCCAGACATATTATAAAATTAATTAAATTAAACAATTGATTTCCTATTAGCGAGATGAGTTACTACCAGTCATTGCACTCAACATATTTCCATAAATATTGTTTAAGTTGGAAATATTATTATTTAATTTAGAAAGGTTAGTTTTAAACTCACCAGCCTGACTACCTGTACTTGACAGATTATCAACAAGATTTGACAATCCTCCTGAGAAGGAATTTAATGACTGGGAAATATTCTCACTAACAGTTCCAACGCTCTCAATAGATTTAGAAGCTTTTTGAATGTTTTGAGCAAATTCATTAGTTGCAACAGTAGTGCTACTTAAATTAGCCATTTCATTAACGTGTGCACTTAATGATTTTAAGCCGGCTCCTAAACTATTAATCAACTCGGGTCCAACCTTAGCATCTTCCAGCATTTTGTCCAATTGCTGAGTAACGGAACCTTTATTCTTACTTTCTTTCTCCATAGGATCCATTCCTGCAAATTCTGGATAAACTAAAGACCAATCCCATTCTTTCTTTGCAGGCTCATAAGCCGATAGAGCGAAAAGGAATGCCTCAGTTCCTAAACCTATGATAAGCATGATGTCAGCACCTGGCCAGTGTAAAATTTTAAATAATGCACCGATAATAACTACTGATGCACCATAACCATAAGCAAGTCCCATGAACTTCTTAAACCCTTTTGATTCTGTAAAATTAGCCATAATTTTAATTTTTAATTGATTTGATTTATATAATTTAGTTGTTTGTTTATTTTGAATCTCTATTTGAACGACCTATATATGATTGTACATTTCTAAATCCAATGAATGATCTGCAAGAATCCTGATACTCATATGTACGAGCACCATTTTCAATGAAATAAGCAATATCTTTCCAAGAACCACCTCTAATCACTTTTCTTTTCAAAGTAATATCAGAACCTTCACGTGTAAATTTACCATTTTGTTGAACGTATTCTGGTATTGATATTCTATAATCACCATTTAAATCATGTGTAAAAATGTTTGAAGATATTTCAAAAGCATTTCTTGTCCATTCACTCACATTTCCAGCCATATTATACAAGCCATAATCATTCGGGAAATAAGAGTCTGCTCTAACAGGATATAAACCTCCGTCAGCACCATAATTACCACGTAAAGGCTTGAAGTTAGCTAGCATACAACCTTTTGAGTTACGTGTATATGGTCCTCCCCAAGGATATTTATTTCCAATTCTACCACCTCTTGCAGCATATTCCCATTCATATTCTGTTGGAAGTCTGTAATCTTCTGTAGGAGGTGCACCAAGACTATTCCAATAGTCTTCCTTGTAATAAGTTCTCCAATAAGAAAAAGCATTTGCCATGTGCCAGTTTACACCCACTACCGGATAGTCATCATATTTTACATGGTGAAAATAGTGACGTGCCATAGGCTCATTATATGAATAGGTAAAATCTCTAATAAAGCACAATGTATCAGGATATATTAAAGTACGTTCCTTTCTAATAAACTTCTTACGTGGTGCAGGATTGTATCTGTCTAAATTTTCAGCGTTAGTTGCTGCATCATGATAATCTATCCATTCATAGCTATAAAAAAGTTTTCTTGTGTCAATTTCTTTTTTATGTCTAAAACGCTCGTCTTCTGCCACGTACATATCTTGAACATCATCCCTTATTTCAGGATTATCAATATAAAAGCTTCTTCTAACTTCTCTCCAATTAATAAATCTTTCTCCGGTTTCTTCATCTTCTATGAAGTAGAGATCATTATCTAGCATTTCTATGGCAATCGAGTCAATCACATATTGAACAAATTGACGATATTCATTATTTGTGATTTCTGTCTCATCCATCCAAAAACCTGCAATTGTCATTTGCTTGTTAGGAGCTAAATAGCTATGAAAGATATCTTCATCGCTTTGACCGGTATTAAATGAACCGGTTGGTACATACACCATACCAAATGGAGTTGGATGGAACCATACACGCCTTCCTTGAACACCAATTACGTCACCTGTGTTTCCTGGTCCGCATCCTATGATTGAAAAGGCGCTAACCAATCCTATCATTTTTAATGAATGAATTAGCTTCATGTTTTTTGAACTATTTTCAGCAACAAATAAATTCCCCAATTTACTTGTCCACTTTGAAAATAACATCGATTTAATTTGTTTCATCTTCAGTTTCTTCAATTATTTTTATGCTGTCAGACTTACTAAACGTAGCTTTTCTTTATATATTGTCTTTGTTTTCTTTTTTTATTCTTGGCTGCTTTCTCTATCTATCCATAAAGGAGTCAAGATAGGAATAATACCTGGAGGCGGAGGAGGTACAATGACCCAACAATAGTTGGCAACAATTTCAAATGTACCATTACTTACCTTCCTTAGTCTACTTAATGTAACATCATAACTTAATCCTACCCTTACACCTTTATATTTATATCCAAACATTAATGAGAGTGCATCACTTATAGAACGATAGCCTAAACCACCACTTATCGTTTCCATATATTCCACCAATGCTGTCGCATCAGCTTGAAACTTAGCATTATATTTAAACAATACAGAAGGCATTAAGGTTAGTGCAGGATTACCAATAAAATTAGTAAATTCCATACTTCCCAACATGTAGTAATGTCTTGCAGTACGTGAAAACACATTTCCATTGGCTCCAAATCTATAATCATGTGGCAACAAGTTTGTTGAACTTAAGCCAACAATCAAATTATTAAATCGCTGATTATTATAAAACAACCCAAAAGAAGCTGTAACACCTCCGTCAGACTCAAGTCCGGTAGGTATAAAGGGGTCATTGGGATCAATTGCACGTAACTTAGCACCGTCTAATCCTTTTTGCAAATAACCAACATCCACACCTAAAGCAATTGAAGACTCTTCGTCCATAAAATATCTATAAGCTAATTGACCTCGTACCACATTATTCACTTCATACCCTAGCCTATCATTATAAAATATCAATCCGGCACCACCATAGTTTTTTGATTCACCGGTAGATCTATTAAATTTATTGATTGGAATACTTACACCTGCACCATTAGTCTTTGGTCCCACTCCCGGTACAGCTTGCATCTTTGGGTTGTTAGGTGTTTCGTATAATGGTGTCCTATCCTCTAAACCCATGTACTGACTGTGTGAAATGCCAAATGCACACCATTTGCCATCTAATCCAATTGCTGCAGGATTATAGAGAGGGCGTACAAAATTATAATGTGTATAATAAGGGTCTTGTTGCGCGTTTACTCTGCTTACCATCATCAAGCCCAATGCTGCCATAGAAAGCAAGCTTAATGGTTTTAAAGTCATCTTGTAGTTTTCTACACCCATACTCTATTGCGTTAAGATAATTTTTAAAGGTAGCAAATATGCAGTGTTAATAGATACAATGCAAATTTTTTATTTCGCAACTTTTCAATACAGTCATCCAACTTCTAATATTTTAAACACTTCATCTACAACCACCCTGCCATTTTCATTTTCCTTAACACTGACTAATTCTATTTCTTTATCATGTTCAAAAAACAAATAGCTATTGTTGCTTAATGCTCTCTTAAGAATTTTCTCCCTTTCTGACATAACATCCAACGGTCTTATGTCATAACCCATAACAAAATTTAAAGGTAAATGGGCTGCTGAAGGAAATAAGTCAGCACAATAAATGATTTCTTTATTTTTATATTGTATTATTGGTAAAAGCATTGATTCTGTATGTCCATAACACACTTCAAATGTAATCTCAGGTAAAACAAAAAGATTGTTTTTAACAAACTTAACCTTATTTTGTTCAATTAAAGGGACAATGTTTTCAGATAAGAAAGAAGCTTTCTCTCTAGGATTGGGATGCAATGCACTCTGCAAATGCGTCTCATGCATCCAATATATAGCATTTGAAAATGTCGGAATAAGATGTGTTTTATTGTCATCCCACCTAACGGCTCCTCCACAATGGTCAAAATGTAGATGTGTTAAAATCACATCTGTTACATCACTTAAGCTGAAACCAGCTTCATTTATTGACTTCTCAAGATTGGCTTCTCCATGGGGTGAATAATAGCTAAAAAACTTTTCGCTCTGTTTATTCCCCATTCCCGTGTCAATTAAAATTAATTTGTCCTCGTGTTCTATAAGAAGACAACGCATAGCCCACGTACATAAGTTGTTATCATCAGCAGGGTTGAGTTTGTTCCAAATTACTTTTGGAACAACTCCAAACATAGCCCCTCCATCCAATTTAAAGAAACCTGTTTCTATTGTATATAATTTCATAGTCGTAAAAATCTTTCAGCCCAATACTGTCCTTGACCGGATTCAACAATTAATACATACATTCCTTGCTTGACAAATTTTAAATCAATTTGTGTTTCTATTTTATGTACCCCAATAAATAACTGCTGAAAAACCAACTGACCAAAGTAATCTATTATTCTGATGTTTAAACTGCTTATTGTGTTGTCTTGAAATTGAATATTTAAATTCATTGGATCAAGGTTAGTAATGGGATTAGGATAAAAATCTAAGAAGAATCCTTGACAAACCCCACCTGTCCAATTTGATATTCCATAATTATTATATGCTGTACACAAGTTACGGTATGTTTGTCCATCACACCCGCAAACCGGATCAAATAATGCTTGATGACATTGATATAGAGGTTGTACACGGGTTTGATCAATACACTGAAACCATTGCCCACTTGAGGTCTCCGAACCGATGATGAGAAACAACAGAAACCATATATGCCTTATCCGACACATTGACTAAATTTTTCCAAAGCCCAAATAAGGATGCAAGCAGTCAGGTATATTAATGCCACCATTGTCTTGATTGTTTTCTAATAAAGCAGCAACTATACGAGGTAATGCCATTGCGCTTCCATTTAATGTATGTGCCAATTCGTTTTTACCTTCAATACTTTTATATCTTAATTTCAATCTATTACTCTGAAAAGATTCAAAATTTGATACTGAGCTCACTTCTAGCCATCGCTTCTGTGCAGTTGAATATACCTCAAAATCAAATGTTAATGCACTGGCAAATCCCATATCACCTCCACAAAGTCTTAAAATTCTGAATGGTAGGTTCAATGCCATAAGCAGCGATTTCACATGTTCAATCATTTCATCTAATACTTGATACGAGTGTGCCGGATGGGCTACTTGTACTATTTCTACTTTATCAAACTGATGTAATCGGTTTAATCCGCGAACATGTGCACCATAAGAACCGGCCTCTCGTCTAAAGCAAGGGGTGTAACCTACATTTTTTATAGGCAATTCATCTTCTTTTAATAAAACATCTCTATATAAGTTAGTGATTGGAACTTCGGCTGTTGGAATCAAATATAAATCATCCAAACCGACATAATACATCTGACCTTCTTTGTCAGGTAATTGTCCTGTCCCGTAACCTGACGCTTCATTAACCACAATTGGAGGTTGAATTTCATAATAGCCTGCTTGAATTGCTTTGTCAAGAAAAAAGTTTATTAATGCTCTTTGTAAACGCGCTCCTTTGCCTTTATAAACCGGGAATCCAGCTCCTGTAATCTTATTGCCTAACTCAAAATCAATTAGATCATATTTTGATGCTAAATCCCAATGTGGTAAGGCGTCTTCAGACAAGGTTGGGATCTCACCCCAATGAAATACCTCTTCGTTTTCTTTGGCACTCGTGCCAAATGGTACTGAAGCATGTGGTGCATTAGGTATGTTATACATTAGTTGCAGAATCTCTTCGCTTAAACTTTTATATAGATTTTCAGCTTCCTTGATTTCATCTTTCATGGATGCAGATTCCTGTTTTAATTGCTCAGCTTTATCTTTTTCACCATTCTTAAATGCTAACGCAATGTCTTTTGAATAAGAATTTGACTTTGCCAACAATTCGTCTAATTTCTTCTGACATTTCCTTCTTTCTTCATCTAAATTGATTAAGGAGTTTATATCTGCACTATAATCTTTTCCTCTTTTACTCAATCGTTGAATTATCTCGTCTCTTGAGTTTCTGATTTGCTGTAATGGTATCATATCAAAATAGTCCTGCAAAGCTAATTGATTTCCACAGTTGTTTACAAGTAAAAGTTATGCAATCATTACCTACACTATTTATTTGAACTATGTTTTTGAGAATATATGCGACCATACTTCTTTGTTTAGGAGTAACTACTATTAATGCACAAGTAAACTTAAATTATGACAAGCCGGATGTTGAATTTGAAAAGGCTTTGAATGCTTTCGAGAAAGGACTGTACAACAAGTCTATCAGGGGGTTTGAAAGATATATCACCACACATCCTTCCGGAGATTATATTCACGAAGCAGAGTATTATATTGTCTCGGCAAAACTTCGGGTGGACCAAACCAATGCTTATGAATATGCTAAAAAATATTTGGACGAACATCCTGTGAGTCAACGTGCAGAATTTGTCAAAAAGGAAATTGCAGATTACTTTTTCTATAAAAGTAAATTCAAAATGGCTGCTCGTTATTATAAACAAGTAAATATCAGCATTTTGGATAGAGATGAAACAGATGACTTCCTGTTTAGAAAAGGATACAGTTTGTTTGAAGCAGGTAAATATGATGACGCAAAAGATGCACTCTACCCTCTCACACTTCGTCCCACAGCGAACTATGCTAAGGCAACATATTATTATGGATATGTTTGTTACAAAACTGGTGATTATGCTTCTGCCTTAGATGCTTTCTTAAAGATTGAGGAAAAAGGTCCTCAGTCTATGAAACTCTATATATGCCAAATGTATTATCTAAATGGAGAATACAGAAAAGCTATTGAATATGCAGATAAAACAAATCTTGGAAAACTGGAAGATGACAAGAATATATTGAAAGCAAAATCCTATTATAGATTACATGACTTTGAAAATGCTGCAAACTATTTTGCAAAAGGCTATAGCTCCTATGACAGTCTTACCGAAGAAGAACTTTATGAGGTTGGCTATTCTTTTTATAAAACCAATCGATGCAGCGAAGCATTTGTGGCTTTTTCAAGAATAGCTAATGTTGGAACTGCACTTGCACAAATGGCTAGTTACCATTTAGGAGAATGTTTTATTAAAGAAGGTAAAAAACAAAACGCATACAATGCATTCTTTGAAGCTCAAAGAACTGATTTTGATAAAGAAATCAAAGAAAATGCAATGTTTAATTTGGCAAAAATTTCATTTGAGTTAGAGGATTACAAAACTGCTATTGAGACTTTTAGTAAATTTATTGAGACTTTTCCTCAATCCAGAAACAAACAAGAAGCACAAACCAATCTCGCCAAACTATTCCTTTTTACCAACGACTACAAATCAGCCATTCCAATATTAGAGGCTATACCTAATTTAGACAAAGATTCCAGACTTGTATTGCATCAAATCTTGATTTTGAGAGGCGAAGAACTTGTTTTAAATAAAGATTATGCAGACGCTAAAATTGTATTGAAAAAAGCTGCTGCTATGAACGATAATCCAGCATATACTGCTATTGCTAATTTTTGGTTAGGTGAGATTGAGTTTAATGCAAAGAATAAAGCAGAAGCACTTACTTATTTTCAAACTTTCCTCAATTCAAGCCAAGCAAAAGAAACAGGTTATTATGTATATGCACATTATGCCGCAGGATATGCTTTGTTTGACCTCAAGAGATATGCTGAGGCACTGACCTACTTTAATAGATATAAATCATTGAATGTTTCCAAACCTTTAGACATGAGCTACTTGAATGATGTTTATATGCGCGTAGCTGATTGCAATTATATGCTACGTAATTATAAAGATGCGCTTGATAATTACAGTTATATTTCTGCAAAAAAGACTGCCGGAAGCGACTACGCTCTTTTTCAACAAGGAATGATTTTAGGTATTCAAAACAAGGGAAGTCAAAAAATCGCTATGATGAAAAGAATTCCAATTGAATACCCTAACTCTGTTTATATTGAACATTCAATCTATGAGATAGCAACAGAATGGATGCAAATGGAAAACTATCTTGAAGCAGAGAGGAATTTTAGATACTTACTAGAAGATTTTCCTAACAGTAATTATAGTAAGAACTGTTTGCTTGCCTTAGGAGTCATGTATTATACTCTTGAAAAAGACAAACTTGCATTGGATGAATTTAAAAAATTAGTTCATACATACCCTGGAACCCAAGAATCCAAAAGCGGCATAAGTTATATAGAAAGAATATATGTTTCCCGAGGCGAATCAGATAAATATCTGACTTGGCTGGAAACTATACCAAATGCAGACATTAGCAATTCATTCAGAGATTCCGTTACCTATCAAGGAGCATTTAATCTATATATGAACAACAACTGTCCTGGCGCAATTGATAATTTTAGAAACTACCTTAACGAATTTCCTAAAGGATTCTTTAACATCAGTGCACGATTCTATTTGGCGACATGTATTGACAAAACAATGATTACGGATGAATCAATTGCAGAATACAGATACATCACCGAAAGCACTCCTAACGAATTTAGAAAAGAGTCAGCAAAAAGACTTGCAACTTATTATTACTCTAAGGAAAATTATGACTCTGCTTTGTATTATTATGACAAATTAGAATCTTTCAGTTCAGAAAAACAAACGCTGATGAGTGCATATCTCGGTCAGGTGAGATGTGCCTACGAGTTATCCAACATACAAATCACTGAAACAAAAGGTTTGAGACTACTACGAATGGACAATGTTCCTCAAAATATTCAAGGTGAGGTATTTAATAAAATTGGTATTCTCTACTATGAAAGTCAAGATGCTGCAACAGCTGAGAACTATTTTACTCAAACTCTCAAAGCAAATAAAGACGAATATGGAGCAGAAGCTTACTATTTTATCTGTCAGATATTGTTTGACAAGTCGGATTTGTCTGCTGCTAAAGCTAGAATTTTTGAATACAATAAACAGTTCGTATCTTTTGAATATTGGCAAGCAAGATGCTTCCTACTATTGTCAGAAATTTATCATAGAGAAGCTGATGATTTCCAAGCCAAAGCTACTCTCAATTTTGTGTTAAGCAACTACAATGATGCAGATATATTAGAAAGGGCTAATAAATTGAAAGCAACTATCGAAGGTATTGAAGGATAGCTGTATTTTTGTGCCCTCAAGTAATGGAATTAGAAAAAGAATTAGCACAGGAACTCGCACTTGCCTTTAATGACTTATTTGGTTATAGTGTTGAGTCAAAAAACATCATTTTAGAAGCAACAAAAAAGGACTTCGAGGGAAATCTAACTCTTGTTGTATTTCCTTATATCAAATATACTCAAAAAAGCCCTGAGCAAACCGCGCAACTATTGGGTGAATATTTAGTTAATGTAGGTAAATATATTTCTAAATTTCAGGTAGTTAAAGGTTTTTTGAACTTAACATTCAAAGATGAAATTTGGATAAAATTTCTCAATACTAATTATAATACTGATTTTCAAAAAGCGATTAACCAAATTGGTAATGGACAGAAAGTAATGGTAGAATACTCCTCTCCTAATACTAATAAGCCCTTGCATCTTGGACATATTCGAAATAATTTATTGGGATATTCAATTGCAGAATTGATGAAAGCTAATGGTTACCACGTAGTCAAAGTAAATTTGATTAATGATCGGGGAATCCATATTTGTAAATCAATGTTGGCATGGCAGAAATTTGGCAATGGCGAAACTCCTAAAAGTACAGGCGTTAAAGGTGACCATTTGGTGGGAAAATACTATGTTGAGTTTGACAAAGCTTACAAAAAAGAGATTGAGTTGCTAATGTCTCAAGGAATGGACAAAGAAACTGCTGAAAAAGAAGCTCCTATTTTAAAAGAAGCAAATGAAATGTTAGTCAAATGGGAACAAGGCGATTCAGAAGTGATTGCACTTTGGTCGATGATGAATGCATGGGTTTATGCAGGATTTGACATTACATACAAAACACTGGGAGTTGATTTTGATCATACCTATTATGAATCAAATACATATACACTCGGTAAAGAAATTGTGGATGAAGGTTTGAATAATGGTGTTTTTTATAAGGAGAAAGATAATTCGGTTTGGATTGACCTCACAGCAGATAAATTAGACAAGAAACTATTACTACGCGGCAATGGAACTTCTGTTTATATTACCCAAGACTTAGGAACTGCCGAATTAAAATACAAGGATTTCAATGTAAATAAGAGTATTTATGTGGTAGGCAACGAACAAGACTACCATTTTAAGGTACTCTTTAAAATCTTAGAAAAACTGAACCGCCCTTATTCAAATGGTCTTTATCATTTATCTTATGGCATGGTAGATTTGCCTAGCGGTAAAATGAAATCCAGAGAAGGTACTGTTGTAGATGCTGATGATTTATTACAAGAGATGTTTGAAACAGCACACCAGAAATCTGAAGAGTTAGGTAAAACGGAAGGCATGACAACAGAGGAGAAAGAATCTTTATATAAAATGTTAGGTTTGGCTGCTCTGAAATTCTTCATTCTCAAAGTAGATCCTCAAAAAAGAATGCTCTTTAATCCTGATGAATCTATTGACTTTCAAGGAGACACTGGCACTTTTGTTCAATACACTCATGCAAGAATCCGTTCTTTATTGCGTCAAGCCGGAAATGACTGGAAAAACTTCTCTCTTCAAAATGTTAAACTACATGATACTGAACGTGAAGCACTGTTTATTCTTTATCAATACAAAAATGAAATTGCCAAAGCAGCACAATCATATAATCCGGCTTCTATTGCAGCTTACTGTATTCAATTGGCTAAATCTTTTAACAGAATTTACAAAGAGGTTTCATTTTTACACGAACCTAATGAGGCTATCAAAAATCAGCGTATGAAATTAGCATTTTTAACCGGAAATACTCTTAAATCTGCTATGGGAATGTTAGGTATTGAAGTCCCTGAACAAATGTAAGATTTCATGGATGCCAATAAGAAACATATTTTAATTTTGGCTTCTTGGTTTCCAAATCGTTACACACCTTTTAACGGAGATTTCGTCCAAAGAATTGCTGAACAAACTGCATTAAATAATAAAGTTACTGTACTCCATATTTGTAATAAAAGTGAAACCGGTAAGAGTGAGCAAATCATAACAAAAAAACAACACGACCTCGAAGAACGTATTTATTATCTTGAAAAAGTTCCATTGCCACTGCGCTTCCCATTTTTTCTCTTTACAGGTTCAATGTTGTTCGAACAAATTGAAAAAGAACGTGGAAAGGTGGATTGCTGTCATGTTCAAGTAGTTTGGAAAATGGGGCTCCTTGCCTATCGTTTCAAAAGAAAATACCAAACACCCTATTTTGTAACTGAACATTGGACTGGTTATTTGCCACAACATTATCAACTCAAAAAATTTGGTTTAAAATACTTGTCTAAACTCGTGCTACGCAATGCTTCACAAGTTTTTACTGTTTCAAAAAACTTAGGAATTCGTATTCTTCAATTAGGTATGACCAAGTCTCAACCTATTGTCATGCATAACATTGTTCGTTGGTCTGATCCGGTTATCAATACAAACCCTGACAAACTTTTCACTTTTGTACACTTATCTAATTTTAGAGATGAACAAAAGAATGTAAGTGGGATAATCAATGCTTTTGCAAATGCTCTTAAGCGAAATAATAAAATTAAATTATTGTTGGGTGGGTCAAACCAGACGGGAGAATTTGAAAAATTAGTTCGAGCATTACAAATACCGCTCAAACATTTGCAGTTTCTACCTGAAATGTCTCACGAATATGCACTCTCAACTATTGCACAGTCAGACGCATTAATATGTTTTAGTAATTTTGAGACATTCGGAATCACATGTGCAGAAGCAATTTGTATGGGGGTTCCAGTTATTTATACTCCATGTGGTGGACCTGAGGAGTATATAGAAGACAATATGGGTATTCAAGTACCTATAAACAATCAAGAAGCATTAACCAATGCAATTATTGCTATCAGTAGAGGCGAAATTGTCTTTGATAGAGAATCGATAAAAAAGAAGGCGCAACTACGGTTTGACTCTGTACTTTGGTCGAATGAAATGCAAAAGTTTTATTCATCCATCTAAACTCATCTACTGTCGTTAAAATCAATCATAAAGTAAATACTTCTTACGCATTTCCTTATAAGCATCCAGTTCTGCTTGCCACGACTCTCTTATTGCCGAGGCTGATTTACCAGCAATAATTTGCTTGCGAAGTTCATCAGTGCCGACAAGTTTGTCAAAAAACAAATTTGGAAGAAAGAACTTGCTTTTATCGAGATAAGCATCATACGCTATAAGCAACCAATTAATATTGAGTTGCTTGTGTTTAAAAATATCTAATGGACTAGAATCAGATAAGTCATATCCAACACATTCAACATTTTTAAAGGGTGGATTATCTGCCACACCGGGAATTGAACGAGGAGTAAATACATAATTTGCATCACGCCAATTTGGAAAACCAAATAACTGGAACGGTTTGTTTGTACCCCGCCCTAAACTCACATTAGTTCCTTCAAACAAACATAGCCCCGGATAATATAAAACCGATAGTTGAATTGGTAAATTGGGAGATGGTGCAATGGGAAGTTCATAATAAGTTCCGTGTGTGTAATGCTTTGTCTTAATTATTATCAATTCACATTGAACACTATTTTTAAGCCAGCCTTCACCATTAATCATCTGAGCAAGTTCTGCTACTGTCAATCCATGAACTATCGGGACAGGATGCATACCAACAAAAGAACTGAAGCCACTTTTTAATACAGGACCATCAATGTAATTCCCGTTTGGATTAGGCCTATCTAGAATCATGAGTGGAATATGTTGTTCGGCACATGCCTCCATCACATAATGCATAGTAGAAATATAGGTATAGAACCTTACACCTACATCTTGAATGTCAAATAGAACAAGGTCTAAACCCTGCATTTGCTCAACACTCGGTTTCTTATTCTTGCCATACAGAGATATTAATGGCAATCCTGTTTTTGTGTCCTTACCTGATTCCACAACCGCACCGGCACTGTGATCTCCTCTAAACCCATGTTCAGGAGCAAAAATGTGTTTAATATGCACTCCCAATTTAAGTAAAGTATCAACAAGATGGGTTTGGTTGATGGTAGAAGTTTGATTGACAACTAACGCAATCGTTTTCCCTTTCAACAAAGGAATATATTCTTGGGTGGAAAAGGCAGCTGGAATTGGTTGAGAATTTAACCGGATAGTACCTGTTTGTAAAAGAAGAAATAAAAGGATGTATTTCACCACCTTTTTTGTGCAATTTTGAAGCCACAAAACCATTGCACAATGTTAGTGTAATTATAGCAATAATGAATCTGCCATTTTTTATAGTAAATCGTTTATCCGGTAGCAACAAAGGAAATTTTGCAGGCAGGATTGTCAATATTGCAATTGCAGGTGTTGCGCTTGGTTTTGCGGTTATTGTAATAGCAATTGCGGCTGTCAATGGTTTTCAAAAAGAGATTGAAAGTAAAGTCAAAGGATTTAGTGGCGAAATTGAAGTACGAAAAACCGGTACTACTGACAACTATGACTATCCGCTATTTGATGATTCAGATTCACTCAACAAAACAATTGCTGTTGTAGAGGGTGTTAAATTCATAAACAAAGTTGCTGCAAAACCTGCAATCATCAAGGTTAATGACGAACTTTTGGGGATTATTTATAAAGGTGTTGATTCTACCTATAATTCTGAGTACTTCAAAAGATTCATTAAAGAAGGAAGCATGCCAAAGGGGACCAATGATATACTTATTTCTGAGTACATGTCTAAAAAACTTTTGCTCAAAGTGGGTGATAAAATGAGGGTGTATTTTATTAAACAACCGGTAAGAGCAATCGCCTCCAACGTATGTGGAATCTATCAAACAGGGCTTGAAGAACAAGACAAAATGCTGGCATTAGGCAGTATGGCAGACATTCAAAGGATATATGCTGAAAACAGAAATCAAATTACACATTTAGAAATTTTCATTAATCCAGAGTCCAACCCCGAAACTGTACGCGAAGAATTATTAAGTATTTTGGATTACGATCTTGATTGTCATCTTATTACAGAACTACAACCGCAAATCTTTCAATGGTTGGAATACCTTGATGTAAATAAATATATCATCCTTTCGTTAATGATATTTGTTTCCGGAATCAGCCTTATAACTGCATTATTGATTTTGGTAATAGAAAGAACCAATATGATAGGCATTCTTAAAACATTAGGAGCAAGCAACGCTCTTATCAAAAAAATCTTTTTATATAAAATTGCCTACATTGCCGTAGTGGGCATAACGATTGGAAACGTCTTGGGAGTGGGACTTTGTTTACTACAACTGAAAACCGGATTTTTAAAACTAAATCAAGAGACATATTACATTGACACTGTGCCAATTGATTTAAACATGAATGTAATTTTGTTGGTTAACGCTACTTGTTTTGCAATCTGTTTTATTGCGCTTTTGCTTCCGGTGCAAATGGTAAGCAAAGTAACTCCTGCAAAAAGTGTTCGTTTTGATTAAAAACAGTGTTCTCAAGAACTCCCACTCAAAGTCGTAATGTATTTATCTATGAAAAATGCTTTTTCTTTAGACTTATACTGCTGAATGTATCGCGGATGTTCAAGTACTTCAATATGCTTAAACAGTTTTGCTTCTTGGTTTATCTTAAGAATAAATTGTGCATTTTTAGTACCCAAGACAAAAACCCTTGAACAATCAAGCCCAACTTTTATATGCTTTTTAAGCGACTCAACCATATAATCTTTAAGCATTAGAAACAACGTCTTATCATCGTAGTAATTAGCATTTAACCATGTTCCGTTAGGAGATTTTTTAAGTATTGCCAATGGGAATGGGGAATTGATATAGAACTCACTATAAAAGTGCTTTACACCTCCATAAGACTGAATCATATCATACAAAAACACAGATGATACTTCATGCGTATGTGCAGAATACATTTTAATGCCGCATATTGACTCTAATCGTTTTGTGTCAGTAAATGGTACGCCTGTAACCCCTGCCCCATGTCTGCTGGGATTTATTCCAATGATAAATTTTCTTTGATGATTATCATTGTAAAATTTCTGATAAAACTGATTCATCACGCTAAATGTTTCAGGGTTATCAATAAAAGGATTCATTACTTTATACCCGATAGGCAATTTGCCATGGTATGCCAAATTCTTATTAAAATTGACTACATAATCAGCGATCATCCTCTTATCCATTTCTACATAATTATGCCAGCAAAAATATATTTAAAAAACGATAAGTGATTTTTACTATGAACTTCAATCACAGCAAGGCAGTCCAATATATTAATCATCTAATATTTCAAATTGCGCTAATGATTATTGAATAAGGATTTTTTTTCTATCTTTGCGCCCTCAAATTTTAGGAGGTAGTATGGCTGTGAATCTCAAAGACTTTGAAATCGAGTTTGTTAAGTTCAAAGAAGGAGTTCACGAACTTGAATACAAAGTTAAAGACAACTTTTTCCAACAATTTGAAAATAGTTCTTTAGAATCAGGATACTTTAATGCAACTGTAATTTTTGAAAAGAAGGTTCATTCTCTTCAGTTTGATATTAAATTGATGGGGAACGTTGAATTATCATGTGATAGATGTTTAACAAAAATCAGCTACCCAATTGAAACTGAATTTAAGCTTCATGTAAAAATCACTGAACACATTGGAGAAGATGAAGAAGATTTAACCTACATACTTCCCAGTGAACACAGTTTCAATATTGCATTTTACATTTACGAAATGATAAATCTTGCCTTGCCAATGAGAAAAACTTGTGAAGATATTGGTGAAAAATGTGACGAGGCAGTGATAGAAAATTTACATAAAATTGCTGTTGACAAAGAGGTGAACGAAGATTCAAAAGAAAACAACCCTGAATGGGATAAACTTAAAGACATTTTAGACAACTTAAAATAAACATATAAAGAGATGGCACATCCAAAGCGAAAAACATCAAAGACCAGAAGAGACAAAGGTAGAACTCACCACAATCTTGGCACAAAACCTTTGATTGCAGACCCTGTTACCGGTGATGCAGGCGTTTACCACAGAGTAAACCTTGAAACCGGTATGTACAAAGGGGTGAAAGTAATGAAAGGTAAGAACGAAGAATAATCATTCTTAGTCATATACTCGTGAATACGACTAGAGTAGGTATCGATGCAATGGGAGGTGATTATGCCCCTCTCGAAGCAATAAAGGCTGTTGTCAATATTGCAAACAGTGAATTAACTAATTCAATTACTCCTGTTTTGTATGGACACCAAGAGACTCTAAATAAACACCTCGTTGACTTAGAAGCTAATCCGGACAACTTTGAAATCATTCATTGTAATGATGTAATCAAAATGGGAGAACATCCCACAAAAGCACTTACTCAAAAACGCAACTCAAGTATTGCAGTAGGATTCCAACAACTTGCAGAAGGTAAAATAGATGCCTTCATCGGTGCAGGCAATACAGGAGCTATGCATGTTGGTGCAATGTTTTCGGTTAAAGCAATCGAAGGGGTTTTGCGACCTACTATTACAACTGTATTACCTAGGCCTGATGGGTCAGTGGGTATCATGCTAGATGTTGGCGCAAATGCCGACTGCAAACCAGAAGTCTTAAATCAATTTGCAACCTTGGGCTCACTCTTTTATAAAGCAGTATATAGTACCAACAATCAAGCTAAGGTTGGATTGCTAAATATTGGGGAAGAAAAAGAAAAAGGTAACATACTTACACAAGCCACCTATCCCCTATTAGAAGCAAATCAAAGAATTGAGTTTATTGGTAATATTGAGGGTAGAGACTTATTGTCAAACAAAGCAGATGTAATTGTCTGTGATGGCTTTACCGGTAACATCTTGTTGAAATTTGCAGAAGGCTTATATTACAACTTGGTAAAACGAGGTGTGAATGATGAGTATCTAAACAGGTTTAACTTTAAATATTACGGAGGCACTCCCATTCTTGGCGTGAACGCTCCGGTGATTATAGGTCATGGAATTTCAAAAGCAGAAACATTTGTCAAATTGATTGAATTAGCAAAAGATGTTGTTGATTCAAAAATGATTGATAAAATTAAGGCTGCATTCTAATTTTTTCTTTTCATTTGCAACATTACATTGATTAAGTAATTAACTATACATGAGTAGAATAACTGCTGCGATAACTGCTGTTGGAGGATACGTCCCCAAAGATGTTCTAACTAACAGTGATCTTGAAAAAATGGTGGACACATCAGATGAATGGATTACTACCCGTACCGGAATAAAAGAAAGACATATTCTAAAAGAACCTGGCAAAGCAAGTTCTGATATTGCTGTCGAAGCAGTTAATGAATTATTACAAAAAAGAGGAATATCTGCAAAAGAGATTGAATTGGTCATATTTGCCACTGTTACTGGGGACTTGATTTTCCCCGCTTCTGCAAATATTTTATGTGATAAAATTGGTGCTTCAAACGCTTGGGGATTTGATTTGGGTGCTGCGTGTTCAGGTTTTCTTTATGCACTCCAAACCGGTGCGCAGTTTATTCAAAGTGGTGTACATAAAAAAGTTGTGGTGGTAGGAGTAGATAAAATGTCTGCCATCATTGACTATCAAGACAGAAATACCTGTATTATTTTTGGCGATGGAGGTGGTGCTGTTTTATTAGAACCTAACACAGAAGGTTTTGGAGTGCAAGATGCAATATTAAAATCTGATGGTTCCGGTAGAGAGTATCTCTTTCAGAAATCAGGTGGCTCACTTCGCCCGCCAACAATTGAGACCGTTACAAATCGAGAACACTTTGTTTATCAAGAAGGAAAAACTGTTTTCAAATTTGCTGTAACTAATATGGCAGACGTTTCAAAAAAGATTATGGAGCAAAATAATCTTACTTCAAACGATGTAAATTGGCTATTGGCGCATCAAGCTAACAAAAGAATTATTGACTACACTGCCGAAACAATGGGATTGCCATCAGAGAAGGTATTAATGAATATTCAGCGTTACGGAAACACAACCAGTGGTACTATTCCACTGCTTTTTAAAGATTATGAACATAAATTTAAGAAAGGAGACAACCTGATTTTAGCCACTTTTGGAGGTGGTTTTACTTGGGGTTCTATTTATCTTAAATGGGCTTACGACCCTAAATAATTTTTTTTGACTAAAAGCAATTTAAATTACATTTGAACCAATATAAAAAAGAATATATGGACTTAAAAGACATTCAGAGTTTAATCAAGTTTGTTGCTGTTCAATCAGTTGATGAAGTTGAAATTGAAAAGAAAGATTTTAAAATTACGATTAAGAAAAACGCACCTGTGCAAATTACTTCTGCACAACCGCAGATAATACAAACTACTGTACCGGCTGCACAACTTCCTGCTGCACCTGCTGCTACACAACCCAAACCCGTTACTGAGGCTGCTGCACCTTCAACTTCACCAACTGCATCAAACCTTATTACCATTAAGTCTCCTATGATTGGAACATTTTATCGTTCTTCCAAACCGGAAAACCCTTCTTTTGTTAATGTAGGTGATGAAATAAAGCCAGGCAAAGTACTTTGTATTATTGAAGCGATGAAACTTTTCAACGAAATTGAATCAGAGGTGAGCGGTAAAATCGTTAAGATTTTAGTTGAAAACAACACTCCTGTTGAATACGATCAACCTCTGTTCCTTGTTGAGCCTTAAACTATTGTTGAACTAATTTATTTCAATTGTGTTTAAGAAAATATTAATTGCTAACCGTGGCGAAATCGCACTACGAATAATCAGGACCTGCAAAGAGATGGGAATACCCACTGTTGCTGTGTATTCTACTGCTGACAAAGATAGTTTACATATTAGATTTGCTGATGAAGCTGTGTGTATTGGACCTGCTCCAAGTGTCGCCTCCTATTTAAACATGGCAAATATTATTGCTGCTGCAGAAATTACCGGAGCTGATGCCATCCATCCTGGATACGGTTTCTTGAGTGAAAACGCCAAGTTCAGTGCTATTTGCAGAGATAATGGTATAAAATTTATCGGAGCGACTCCTGAACAAATCATGGCAATGGGTGATAAATCTAATGCTAAAGCTACGATGAAAAAAGCCGGAGTTCCTACCATTCCTGGTTCAGATGGTTTAATTGAAGATGTTGAGGAAGCTAAAAAGTTGGCAGCTAAAATTGGCTATCCGGTTATCATAAAAGCAACTGCCGGTGGTGGTGGTAGAGGAATGAGAGAAATATGGAAGGAAGAAGATTTCGAAAGACATTGGGAAGCCGCAAAATCTGAAGCTGGTTCTGCATTTGGTAATGATGGAATTTATCTCGAAAAATTTATTGAAGAGCCACACCATATTGAAGTCCAAATTGCAGGTGACCAATATGGCAAAGTATGTCACTTATCAGAGCGTGATTGTTCAATCCAAAGAAGACATCAGAAATTGATTGAAGAGACTCCTTCGCCTTTTATTGACGAGGATTTGCGTAAAAAAATGGGAGAAGCTGCCAAAGCAGCTGCTCAAATAATTAACTATGAAGGAGTTGGAACCATTGAATTCTTGGTAGATAAACATAAAAACTTCTATTTTATGGAAATGAATACTCGTATTCAAGTTGAACATGCCATTACAGAAGAAGTGATTGACAGGGATTTAATTAAAGAACAAATAAAAATTGCTGCCGGTGATCCTATTACAGGGAAGGATTATTATCCAACTAAACACAGTATGGAATGTCGTATTAATGCTGAAGACCCTTATAACAACTTTAGACCTAATCCCGGTAAAATTGAAACCTTACACAAACCGGGTGGACATGGCGTGAGAGTTGATACCCATATATATGCAGGTTATACAATTCCACCAAATTATGACTCTATGATTGCTAAACTTATTGTTACTGCGCAATCTCGTCAAGAGGTAATTCTGAAAATGGAACGCGCATTGAGTGAATTTGTTATTGAAGGTGTACAAACAACCATCCCTCTTCACATGCAGATTCTGAAAGATAAAAATTTTATAAACGGTAATTTTACTACCGCTTTTATGAATGACTTTCAGATAAAGTAACCTAAATACAACCTTGTTAAAAACACAAATCCAACAATGGGTTTGTGTTTTTTTATTCTAAGGAATGTGGTCGTATTCTTTACTTTTGCAGCAAGCATGCTTGACCAATTTAAGCAAGAACTTTCAAAACTGAATATACACCCATCAAATTCATTGGGTGTTGCCATTAGTGGAGGTATTGACTCTATTGTATTACTACATTTATTATTAAAATCAGGATTCCAAAAAATTTTACTGCTGCATGTAAATTATGGACTTAGAAATGAAGAGAGCAATGAAGATGAAAAATTTGTGGCGAACTTAGCCAAGGATAACAATATTAACATTGAAATTCTTAATGCTAAAAATCAAATCACAAGTAAGACCGGAATTCAAGAAAAGGCACGCGAAATAAGATATCAATGGTTTAACATATTCATTAAAAATGGCAAAATTGACTTCATCTTGACGGCTCATCAACAAGATGACTTTGCAGAAACTGTTCTTCTTAATCTTTTCAGAAAAACAGGTATCAAAGGATTAACAGGGATTCATCAACAAACAATCCTATTGCGTCCTCTCCTCTCCTTCTCAAGAAATGAAATCGAACATTATGCATTGAAACACAATCTAAAATGGCGCACGGACAGTAGCAACCTTAAATCTGATTATGCACGAAACTTTATACGTAATGAAATCATTCCTAATGCACAACTGAAGTTCCCCAATATTATTCAAAACGTTTCTGAAACAGCACAACAGTTAGGACAAGAACATGAACTACTTAAAGAACTGATTGAAAAACAGTCGAATGATTTGATAATTAAGAAGAATCAACATATCTCAATCTTTTCCTTAACTAAAATAAGACTCTATTCGCAAGCTGCACTTCTCCTGCACTATTTATTATCAGATTATGGGTTCAATTATGTTCAAACGGAAGAAATGCTTCTGAGTAGCATTCAATCTGAATCTGGCAAAAAATGGGAAAGTAAATTATATAATGCTTGTACAAGCCACGATAACTTGTGGGTTCTTAATAAATCACTACCTGTATCAGGATTAAGCAAGAAATGGCACATTGGTGATTCTATAGAAGAAGATTTTGTTGTTTTTAGTGTTAGTACAAAGAATCAAATTAACGAAGAAAATACTTTGTTTTTAGATTCATCGTATCATGGGAAAGAAATTGAAATGCGCTTTTGGAAATTAGGTGATAAGATTCTTATATCACAACAGAAACAATCAAAAAAACTCAGTGATTTATTCACTGAAAATAAAATTCCAATTTTGCTTAGAGAGCTGATTCCAGTATTTCTGATAGATAACCAAATTGTTTGGGTTGCAGGAGTACGCGTTTCCTCATTGCTGAATAACCAACAAGTTCCACACACTAACTTATTCATTAGTGTGAAAGCATTATTATTGTAGCTGTAAATTAAAAACAATGAGAAAAATATTATTACTAAACCTTTTTTTGGGTCTATCAGCATATATCTATGCCGGTTGCCCATTAGTAAATGTGAGTTTAAAAGACCGTATCAATGAAAATGAGATTGTTGTTGAAGCAAGCGTGCTTGCTAAGTTCTCATACAAGAATCAATCAGGCGATTTCATCTATACTGCCCATAAATTACAAGTACACAGTTATTTCAAAGGGAGTTTAAATCTTGAATACATTACTCTATTAACCGAAGGCGGTGTTGTTGGGACTGAGGCATTAGGAGTAAATCCAAACTTAGAAACTCAGGTTGGCGAAAGCGGTCTGTTTTTTTTAACAAAAAACATTAGTTGGGATGCACCTGATGGCGAAATATTAACATTCTATTCCAAAACAGGTCCATTGGGCTTTGTTTTGTTTGATAGAGTAAATAATAAAGCCTTTGATGCATTGAACCAATGGGGTAATATTCGCACCGAATTTATTCCCTTAATTAAAAGCTTAACTGCTCAAGAAATTAAGATTTCACAACCATTTGAACCTACTTTTAGAGGCAGACGAGTAACGCCCACTATCACAAATTTCACTCCTTCAACAATTGCAGCAGGTTCCGGTCAAGTGTTAACAATCACAGGCACCGGATTTGGAGCTACAAGAGGTGCTGGATTTGTATATTTCCCCGATGCAAATTCCGGAGGAAGCGGTTATATTACTCCTAATCAGGCAGATTATGTTTCTTGGACAGATACAGAAATTAAAGTGAAGGTATTAACAAGAGCAGGTACAGGAAAATTCAAGGTGTTTAACAGCACAGGAGACAATGTTACATCTGCAACCAATCTCACAATTCCATGGGCGCATCTCAATATTTCATATTATGACCCAGGTAATGGGATTCCTGATACAACCGCATTTGGGACCCAACATATTGACGAAAATGGAAATGGCGGGATAACTTGGATATGGGATAGTGCTTTTGCAGTTAATGCACCTGCGGTGAGTTCATTTATAAGAGCCATCGAATCTTGGCGTTGTAACACCCTCATCAATTGGGATACTGCCGGCACTCTCAATAACGATACAATGAAAAATGACAATAAGAACATGGTATTCTTTGACAAAGGCTGGATGGGATCTTCTACTTTAGGGGTATGCTACTCTTGGTATAGCGGTTGTTACATCATGGGTGGAATGAATTGGTATGTGGCAGGGTTAGATATTGTATTCAAAAAGACTGTAAATTGGGAATATGGACCCAATGCTCCTGCCGGAGGCAAGACTGATTTTGAGTCAGTTGCATTACATGAACTTGGGCATGGACATCAATTAGGACACGTAATTAATACAAACAATGTCATGCACTATGCAATAGGACCAAACACCAGTAGAAGAGTATTACAAACCAACGATACTGCATGTGGTAATTTTGTTATGCAAAAAAGTACATCTGCTGTTTGTTCAAGACCTGTAATGAAACTTATTTCTCAGGGTTCATGTATATTTGTTCCTCTTGCTGCAGATTTTACTATTGACAAATCGAATGTTTGTACACAAGACACGGTTGTATTCACTGACTTATCACAAGGAAATATTATTTCTTGGAATTGGAACTTTGGTTTAGGAGCCACTCCTGCTACTGCTACCGGTGAAGGTCCTCACAAAGTAATTTATACAATCGGTGGCAATAAAAAAGTGAATTTGACAATTAACTCCGGAAGTTCTTCTGATTTTAAAGAATACAATTCTATGATTTCTGTCAAATCAACGGCTCAACCAATTGCAAATTTTAACTCTAATTTTGTTGCTGGATGTGAAATTGCATTCTCTGTCCCCAATCCTCTTGGCACAACAACTTATACATGGGATTTTGATGGACAAGGAACAGCAACCGGAGACAATACTTCTTTCAGCTTTACCAATAATGGACCTGTGGATGTAAAACTTTTAGCGAGCAATTCTTGCAATGTAGATTCAATAACAAAAGAAATCAATTTTATATGTACCGACTTTATTCCAAATCTTGCATCTGCTTGTATTTCTGACACTGTTACATTCACCAACAACTCAGGAGCTGCTACTACCCTTTCTTGGAATTTTGGCGATAATGCAGTACCTGCTACAGCTTTGGGAACTGGACCTCATCAGGTAGTTTATTCTACAGGAGGTACTAAAAACATTAGCCTGACAACCAGCGACAATAATTCAAATCAGACCGTTTCAAAGTCAATTGCAATTAAGAATGCAAATCATGCTATTTCAAGCTTTACTTATGAGCATCAAGGTAACTTCGCTATTCAATTTACTAATAATTCTACTGGTATGAGCAATATATATGCATGGAATTTCGGTGATGGTAACACAAGTACAGAAACAAACCCGTTGCATACTTATTCTGCAAACCCAAATGGATTGAAAGTAACACTAAATGCACAGAACGTGTGCGACACTAGTGAATATGAAGTTACTTTACCACAATTTTCCTCAGTGTCATCGCTTTTAAATCCTTCTCAATGGATTATTTTCCCAAATCCTTCAAAAGACAAATTGAATATCAAATCAGAGAATAATACTTTGATTGAAAAAATTATTATTACTGACATGTTAGGTAAGCAAATATTTATTGAAGCACTTCAAATTCCAATCACTTCACATGTAATTGATGTCTCTGCGTTTGGTTTCGGAATATACACTATATGCATATACAGCAAGAACGGTGTGTTTAACCAACAATTTACTAAGCAATAGAAAGTAGTTTTTTATGCAATGCAATAACCTGCGGGATAATCATTTCTCGCAGGTTATTTTTTATAATGTAGTCTGCAAGTTTCATCTTTTGTTCTTCCGGCATTTGTTTTTCCATTCTTTTCAATACTTCTTCTTCTGTGATATGATCACGCTGGCACACTCTTTTGATTCTTAATTCTTTGTCGGCAACAACCAGAATTGTTTTATCTAATAGTAAATATGAACCGGATTCAAATAGAATGGCTGCTTCCTTGAGGGTATAAGGTGTATTTTGATGAGTATTGCAGAATGTAGCATAGTCTTCTGTAACCCTTGGATGAATGATTTGGTTGAGTTTGATTAGTTTTTGCTTGTCATTAAAAACAATAGATGCAATATATTTTCGGTTATAAGACCCAAATGCATAGGCTTGATTTCCAAATTCTATTGAAATTTCTTTGATAATATCAGGATGGTTTTCTGTTAACCATTTGGCTCTTTCATCTGCGTTGTAATAAGGCACACCAAGAGAAACAAAAACAGCGGAAACTGTTGTTTTTCCGCTGCCTATACCTCCGGTTATGCCAACTTTCAGCATAACAAAGTTTATTTTGAAGTGCCGTTTTGAGCTGCTATGCTTAACTCGGCAGAAATTCCTGACTTTTCAATTACAAAACTGGTTGCACCTTCGCAATCAATAAGTACCTTAGAATCGTATAAAGTATTCACTTTGCCGTGAATCCCTCCTGTTGTAACCACTTTGTCGCCTTTCTTTAATTCTTCAAGAAACTTTCTTGTTTTCTTGTTCTTACGTGTTTGAGGAAGAATCATAAAGAAATAAAATACAACAATGATAAGAATAAGGGGCAAAAATGAACCAATCCCTCCTTGAGGTGGCGGTGTGTCTAATAGAATACTTGCGATGTACATATTGAGTGTGTTAAATTATTTTGATTTTTTTGGTATTACAGTTGCTTTAATGGTCAAGTAAGCGTTTGCGTCTTTTGAATTGGTTGTTACAGTAACTCTTTTTGTATTTTCACCCAACTTTCCGGAACTGTTAAATGACACTTTCATTTTATTTTCTTGACCCGGTTTAATTGGTTCTTTAGGATAAACAGGAACAGTACATCCACAGTCTCCTTTTGCATCAGAAATCAACAGGTTGGATTTGCCCACGTTCTTAAATGTAAAAGTGGTTTCTACTATTTCACCTTCTGTGATTGTTCCAAAATCATGGTCATAAACGTTGAATTTTATCTCAGGCATTTCGTCTTTGTTTCCTTCAGGGTTGTCAGCTGTTGCATTGTCTTTTATCACATCCGGTGTAATCCCTGTCTTGTCAGCGTTGCCACAACCAAATAAAGTGATGGCTGCTACGCACGATACTAAAAAATATTTTTTCATTTGCATTTAAAAATAGATGGGCAAAAGTATTGCATTTTTAATTGTCTCGCAAGCCTCTACCCGCTTTCTTTATCTTTCCATCAGACAAGAATAAATCTTTGGTTTTATCAAGTACACCATTAATAAAAATGTGGCTTTTGTCTGTACTAAAAGATTTTGCTAAATCAATGTATTCGTTAATCGTTACTTTAACAGGTATAGTTGGAAAATACAAAAATTCGGTCATAGCCATCTCCATCAATACAATATCTACTTTAGCAATGCGCTCTGTATCCCACGACTTGGCAACTTCCTTTAATATCTTTTGATAAGACGCACTTTCAATGGTTGTTTTTTCTATCAGTGCTTTCACAAAATCATAATCCTCTTCTGTATCTTTATAAATTCGTTGTATGAAGAGTTTGCCTATATTAAAAGATTGTTTCAGAGAATCTGATAGCATTTGATAGAAAGAGAATACATCATAATCCCAATTGTAATAGATATCAGCCATTACGTCCTGAAAGTCAGTATTCTTTTCAAATAAGTACCCATACAACGCAAGAATAAATTCCTCTTGTTGTTTTTCATTTGGATTATCAAAAACAAGATAGTCTCTAATAAAATCAATCGAAGACAGCTCTTTAAATATTTTCTCGAAAAGTTCACCGTGATTTTTCCAATCATAGCTTGAGTTTCGAAGTAGCTTATCTAATTCCTTCGACTCTTCAACAAGTTTAACAAAGATATTTTCTTCTAAAAATGAGGTTAGCCTAACTTTCTCTTTATCAGGAAAGTATTTTGAAAGTTCAAAATCTTTTTCTGACATCAAGTAGTGCGCAAATGCAGATGGAAACAACAGTAGATGTCCATACATTTGCTCAAACATTTTTATATTCTCTTCAAACTCTGCAAATATTCGCTTGGGATTCGTCTCTCCGTTTGACCTTCCGGAAAATAGTGTTTGGAAGGCTTTGATTCTTAAATTTCTTCTTGATAACATAGAACTTATGAGGGGCGCAAATGTAAGTGTTTATTTTGGTGTGAAAAATCAATTTCAAACCTTATTCTTTTTCAATTCATTTGGGGAAAAGTAAAACTGACAAGTGTGTGGGTACTTTATAGAGTTTGACAGTCAAACACGGCTTTATAATTACATAGAAAAGGAATTTATTAGCGTTCTTTGCACACATGTATAGAATTGCGAAAGGGTGTTTAGCAGCAATATTATTAATCATCAGTGCTTGTTCATCAAACAAGACAACAGAGAATCTAAGCAACAAAAAAGAACTTATTCAGTATGCAAAACTCCTATCTATCAAAGAAGATGCAGACAGCTTTTATATTCATGTTTATGGATTAAACAACCAAACAACACATTTATCTGTGAGCAAATCCAATGAAATGCCATACAAAAAGATTGTATCATTATCTTCTGTTTTTTCCGGTTTCTTTTGTGAAATAGATGCACAGCAAAATATTACTGCTGTTGATGACATATCGTTTTTAAGTAATCCTATATTAATCCAACGAAGTAAAGACGGCACTTTGCCTTCTGTAGGTTTGGGTGGCAAAATTGACACAGAAAAGTTAATAAAACTCCAACCCGACTTAATCATTCATTCAGGATTTGGAGAGTTGTCTGCAGTATTGGAAGAAAAACTTAAGAGCTATGGTATCACTATCTTTCTTTGTAATAATTATTTAGAAGAATCACCCTTAGGTAGGGCTGAATGGATAAAAGCCTTTGGTATTCTATGTGGCAAGAAGGAAGAATCTTTTTCACTCTTTTCACAAATTAAAACTGAATACAACAAGCTCGCAAAGCAGGTATATCATACAAAGCCAACTGTCCTTGTTGGGATATTATTTAACGGAATCTGGGATGTTCCAGCGTCCAAGAGTTATACTGCTCAACTCATTCATGATGCCGGTGGTGATTATATTTGGAAAAACGAAGGAAGTAACGGAAGAATTCCATTAAGCTTAGAAATGGTTGCCCAAAAGGCTTTAAACGCTGATATTTGGTTACATCCGGGCACTTTCAACTCACTAGCAGAAATGAAAAAAGCAGAATATCGCTATACCGATTTCAAAGCTTTTAAAACCAGGCATATTTTCAATAATAACAAACAAGTCAATGAATATGGCGGAAATGCTTTCTGGGAAACAGCAGTTGTAAGTCCACAAATTGTTCTTCAAGATTTAATTCAGATTTTTCATTCTGACTCAACAAAAACACTGAATTACTATCAAAGATTAAATAAATAACTTAACCATTTGCTCTAATTGCTTTCACAGGTTGTAAGCGTGCAGCAACCCACGCAGGAATAATCCCCGCAATGACCCCTGTTACAATAGAAAACAAAACACCAACTACAAAATTATCTAATGACATATAGATTCTAAAACTGATGTCTTGAGCATTCGCAAGCAATATATTTGCAACGAATGCGATTCCATAAACAAAAGCAATGCCTATAATTCCGCCTAAAACACAAAGAACAATTGCTTCTGTTAGAAATTGCATCAAAATATAAAATCTCTTTGCTCCTAACGCTTTCTGAATACCAATAATACCTGTTCGTTCTTTTACAGAAACAAACATAATGTTTGAAACCCCAAATCCCCCAACCAACAACGCAAAACCTCCTATTATCAATCCAAAAAGATTCATTTTTTTGAAAAACGCATCAAGATACTGAATCAAAAAAGTCACCTTGTTTACTGCAAAGTTATCTTCCTCACTTGGTTTTAACCGCCTTATAGTCCGCATTGCACCTTTAATTTCATCTGCTAAAGCATCAATTGAAATCCCATCTTTGGCTTTTACCATAATCATTGGCGAATAGGTGCGCGTTTCAATACCGGTCATTCCTAATAAAAATGGCACTGGAACATACGCAATCTCATCTGAGGAATTATTCATCATATTTACTCCTTCATATTCGAGCACTCCAATGACTCGCATTAACTTCCCTGCGACTCTCACATTGTTTCCTATAGCCAATTCAGGGTTGTTAAACAACTTGGTAGCAACTGTGTTCCCTAATATTACAACCGAGTTTCCTTGTGTTGCTTCTTGCTCTGAAAAATACCTTCCATAACTAATTTTCAAATCTTGGATTCTATTAAAACCATAGGAAATCCCAACAATATCAACCCCTAATGCTTCAACCCCTGTATTGATATTTGACATATTGGTAGATAGGTAGTTCATTTTAAAACTAAAAGCATCTACTATGTCCGCAACATGCGATTGTTCTAACAACATCATTTCATTGAGTGAAGGATTCGGTCGTTGAATAAATTTCCACCAAGGGTATTCTTGTCTTTCCTCGGTTTCCCATGGAAACACATCAATATAAACAACACTTTTGCCTAATGAAGCTAAGCTATTTTGAACTTGAATTTTGAGAGAGTCAATGATAGTAAACACTGTGATAATGGAAAAGATTCCAATACTAATTCCACTTACAGACAATACAGATCGTATCTTGTTAGAACGCAGGGTTTGAAAAGCCATTTTGGCATTTTCAAATATAAGTAGTATAAATAGGCGGAATCGTGCTAACACACCTTCTAATCTTTGGTTCAAAAGTATTAGATAATTATAGAACAAAAAAAGGGGGCTATTTGCCCCCTTTTTCAACCTTTATGTTTATTATTATTTTCTTATTCAACAATAAATTTACCTTTCATTAAAGCAGAGTGACCTGGGAAAGAGCAAAGGAAATCATAAGTACCTTTAGCAGGTGCAGGGAATTCAATTACATCAGTTTCACCGCCACCAATTAACTTAGTGTGAGCAATTACACTGCTTGCCATATCAGCAGGGATATAGTCAGTATCTTTTGCTTTAATAGCTTTTGTGCTGAACATAGCAAGGTCTGTACCTTGAGCTAACAAAACAAAATTGTGACCCATCACTGTTGCTGGAGCTTTACCAACATGGTGGAGGGTAAGTTTTACAGTTTGACCTTCTTTTACTTTAATTTCAGTAAGGTTAAACTTCATTTGGTCATTGCCTTCGATTGCTACTTCAGCAACAGCAGGTGCAGCTTGTTCAGCAGGTGCAGTCTCTGCAGGTGTTTCAGCAGGAGTTGTTTCTTCAGTTGCAGGAGTTGTTTCTTCAGCAACGGGTTCAGTAGGTGCATTGTTACAAGCAGCAAATAAGAATGCTACGCTTGCTAGGGTTAAAATTGATTTTTTCATTTTGATTTATATTTTTTGTTTTATAAAGGTTTCTATTATTGAGCCATCTGTTTTTCCATTGCTATTGATTTTGGGAATAGAATGTTATTTTCCAAATGGATGTGCAAATGTAAATCTTCTTCGAATTCATGCAACATCAATAGTGTAATTTTATAGGTATTACATCCATCAGCAGGTACTGTAAAATGATTGGTTAGCTTAGATATTTCTCTGAATCTCTCTCCTTCTGTATCATGTTCTTCCATCATAACATTAATGGGACCTGAAATGCTTCCAAAAGGTGCTTCGGATTTGGTATTGGTCAATTTGGCTTGAACCATTTTTCTGATAGCAGGAAACAACATCAGTTCCTCTTTTTTCATGTGTCTTGATAACTCGCCAACCGAATCTTTAAAAAGTTGTTCTACTTTAGCTAACTCAGGATGTCTTTCTCCGTGTACACGAACAATCTTTTCAAGAAAAGGCATGATTTCTCTTGACTTAGTTTCCACATATCTATGGTGCGTTTTTTCAATATAATCTGCAAGCAAATCTAAGGGCCAAGATGCATAGTCTATATTTGAACCACCTTTGTTTTGAGCTACTTCTTTGAGTGCATCTATGAGTGGGTCTATTGCAATGTTGTCTTCTGCACACACTTCCGCAATTGACCGATTACCATTACAACAAAAGTCAATTCCTTGTTGCTTAAAAACAGAGGCTACACGGTAGTCTTGCGCTACCAAATCCCCTACAATTGTGTCTTTCGATACTTCCATAATTATTTTATTTTATTGTTCTTATTAAATTTTCTCGGCAATAATGGCTATTGAATTCATATGCTTGTCATGTTTTTTAAAAACTCTTTTCATCTCATTGATTCTTGTTCTCGCAGCCTTATTTCGCAGTATGTTGAATGTGATTTTCATTGCCCTCCAAAATCCCTCATCATCAAAAATTCTTTTGCTCTCTAACAAATGCATTGCATTCGTATAGACTTGCTTGATTTTAAATCCTTCTTTTTCCAATAATTCCTTCCATTCATTTTCGGTTAGCGGACGCGCATTTACCTTAATACATATTGCTAAATCTCTTTGAATCTGCTCTTTTTGTTCTTCATTGACATCTACCAACCCCAATTCATGAATTGCATACAAGCCTCCCTTTTTCAATATCCTATGAGATTCACGTATAATTTCAGACTTGCGATGATCTGCGTGCATTGTCAGCATAGCTTCTCCATACACTTTATCCTTTGAATCGTTGTCCAAATGGGTTTCAGAAGCTTGACCTAAAATAAATTGAATATTATTCCCTTTGATTTTCTGCTTCAACAGTCTCACTGCATCTTCATCTGCATCAACACCAACATAAGAATGTGGCAACTTTGCTAATGTTAATGATGCAGTATAGCCCAAACCTGGCGCAAATTCCACTATATCATCTTTGTGATTAACATCCAACCCTGAAACTAATTTCTGAGTTAATTCTTTGCCTCCGGGTCTAAGAACCCTCTTGCCCATTTTAGCTAATATCCAATGTCCTTGTGCTCTTGAAAAATCCGTAACTTCCATCGTGCTCTCTTTTACTAATTTGTTTAAATTAATGTTTTAAAAAGGTCAAGCCTTCTGCCAATCCGGTTGTTAAATCAAATACACTGGTTGTTTCTAACATCCTTTTTAGTTCTTCTCTTATTTTTTTAAAGCGAGAATGTACTGGACAAGGTTTGTTATCATTACATTCACTTAGCCCTAAACCACAGCCGTTATATATTTCATCTCCGTCAAATGCTTGCACTATGCTGCTTAATTTTATTTTAGACATTTCGCTAAGATGAGTTTCAAAACCTCCGGTTGGTCCTTTCACAGACTGAATAATTCCATGTCTGGAGAGGTGTTGTAATATTTTTGCTGTAAATGCTTTTGGAGAATTGATGTTTTCTGAAATATCTGTTAAACTTACTCTTCTTCCATTAAATGAGTTTGAAGCTATATATAAGGTAGCTTTTATACCGTATTCACAAGATTTAGAAAACATTGACCTTTATTTTTCGAGTGCAAAAGTATATTGATTTTCTATATCGGACAAGGATATCCTAAATTATTTTTTAATCATTCTAAATAAGAATCATTAAAACCTGAAAACCAACCCCATACCAAGTCCGAAATCTGTGGACACAACCGTTTGTTGAGGTGTAATCTTGGGTTTAATACTTAAACTTTTGTTGACATCGAAATTATATAAATGAGCATCAACAGCGGCATCTACAATATTTAAGGTATAAATAAGTGCAACACCAATAATAGAAAGGTCTCGGTTATTTCTAAAATAATCGCGATTGGAGCGCAGATACTCATCAGGATACACTGCATAATTCATATTCATAGCTGCTGTGTCTTTATTACTGCGAGCAATTAATTCATTCTGATATGCACGAAAAGACTGTTGGTTTTTAATTATTGAATAAGAAAGTGCGCCCAAGCCTGCATAAATGATAGGCACTTTCCAATATTTCTTATTATAAATCTGTCCTGCACCAGGCAAAACAGCAGATAAGACGGAAGCCAAATGCGGAGAATGAGACTTTGGTGTTGGCGAAAAACGCAAAAACAATGAATTAAAATCCTCTGCTTGCAGCCCTTGAATGCCTGTAAAAAGGACAAGCCACATTGTTATTATGCCCTTTCTTAATCGCATAGATTTAGGATAACTTATCTAGAATCTGCTTCAACTCTTTTTCATCATTAAACTTGATTGTCAATATTCCTTTATTTCCTTTACCCGATTTCAAGTTTAACTTTCCTTTTAAGAACCCTGAGTATGTAGAAAAAGCTTGAGGTAAAATCAGCTTTTTATCTTTTTTAGGACGTGTACTACCATGTTCCTTCACAATTTTTTCTGTTGCTCTTACAGAAAGATTGTCTTGTGTAATTCTTTGGAATAAAGCTAATTGATCTTGCTCATCTTTCAGTCCAAGTATTGAACGCGCATGTCCCATCGAAAGTTCATTGTTCTTGATAGCGGCTTGAATTTCATCCGGCAATTTGAGCAAACGCATGTAATTAGCTACGGTTGATCTATCCTTCCCTACTCTTTCACCCAATTCATCTTGTTTCAAATCACATTCTTCAAGCAACCTTTTATATGACAAAGCAATTTCAATCGCATTGAGATTTTCTCTTTGAATATTTTCAATCAACGCCATTTCAAGCATATCCTGATCGTTTGCGATTCTGACGTATGCAGGAATACTGTTTAGTCCGGCAAGGATTGCTGCACGAGTTCTTCGCTCTCCTGAAATTAATTGGTATTTATCATAGCCCATCTTGCGAAGGGTTACAGGTTGAATGATACCATGTAACTGAATAGAGGCAGCAAGCTCTTCTAATGCTTGTTTCTCAAATTCTGTTCTGGGCTGGAATGGATTTGCTTCAATCTGATTAATCGGCACTTCGCTCACACTGCTAACAACTTTGTTATCTCCAAACTCTTCTATATTGATATTTTCGGAGGCAAGCAGTGCAGACAATCCTTTACCAAGTCCACTTTTCATATTCTTTGACATCCTTTTTAAAAATTATATTGCAATGGTTGCATCTTTAAACTGGGTCATACCATTTTTTTGCATCACTTCACGAGCAAGGTTCAGATAATTCACCGCACCTTTACTTGTTGCATCATGTTCTAAAACAGGTAATCCAAAACTTGGAGCCTCTCCCAACTTGGTATTGCGATGAATAATGGTGTCAAACACAAAGTTTTGGAAATGCATTTTTACTTCATCCACCACTTGATTAGACAAACGCAAGCGTGAGTCATACATGGTCAATAATATTCCTTCAATTTCTAAATTTTTATTTAGGTTCTGTTGGATAATTTTTATGGTATTGAGCAGTTTACCCAATCCTTCTAATGCAAAGTATTCACACTGTACGGGGATGATGATTGAATCCGCTGCAGTTAATGCATTGGTTACTAAAATACCCAAAGAAGGAGAACAATCTACAATAATAAAATCGTATTCATCTTTGACCCCTTCAAACATATTTTTCATAAACAACTCTCTATTGTTGCTGTTGACCATTTCTATTTCAAATCCAACTAAATCAATGGATGAAGGAAGTAAGTGTAAAAATGAGTTATCGGTATGCAAGATTGCATCTTTCACTTTCGCGCTACCATTCAAACACTCATACAATCCGGTTTTGATATTTCTTGGTTCAAAGCCAAATCCTGATGTTGCATTTGCCTGTGGGTCTGCATCCACAAGTAAGGTTTTACATTCCAATACGGCTAAACTTGCTGCTAAATTAATTGCGGAAGTCGTTTTGCCAACTCCGCCTTTCTGATTTGCTATTGCTATTATTTTTCCCATTTCTATGTATTATATGCTAAATATTTCTCCTATTCCCGGCAGGATTAGTTCAATTCCGGCTTGTTTAAATTTTTGTATTGCTTCTTGATGATTAATTTCAATGTATCCAAAAGTATCGAAGTGCATTCCAACAATTTTATTGCATTGAATAAATGCAGCGGCTCTTATGGCATCCTCTATTCCCATTGTAAAATTATCGCCAATGGGCAGAAATGCAAAATCAAGGTTAAATTGCTCACCAATCAATTTCATATCATAAGTGAGTGCAGTATCACCTGCGTAGTAAAAAGTACGCTCTTTCGATTCTATTACATAACCACAGGGATTTCCGCCATAAGAACCATCAGGAAAAGCACTGGAATGGATTGCATTAACCATTTTTACTCGTCCAAAATCAAAATTCCAAGCGCCTCCAATATTCATGGGATGTACAGACTTACATCCTTGCTTGGAAGCCCAATCTGTTATTTCAAAAATTGAAACTAAAGTTGCTCCTTTTGTTTTGACAAAATGCAATGTATCGCCAAGATGATCTCCATGAGCATGGGATAAAAGTAGATAATCACTGTGAATAGTGTCTATATTAATACTCTTTGCTAAAGGATTGTCAGAAATAAATAGGTCAAAAACAATACTTTTGTCCGCAATATTTACCCTAAAACAAGATTGACCGTAATATGTTACATCCATGACGCGATTTTACATTTTTAGACTGCACAAAAATACTCTGATGAAACCGGTAAACTCTTTTCCAGCTCTTTTAATTGTAAACATTTTACTTATACTTTTTGGGTGTAACCATGTGGATAAATCTAATCCTGTCAATTTTTTCAGATATAATGAGGATGCAGGCATAACCACTCTTGACCCTGCTTATGTCAGGAGTCAAGCTGAAATTTGGGCGTGTAGCCAGATTTTTGAAGGTCTGGTTGAGTTAGATGACAAGTTAAATGTCATCCCTTGTATTGCACATAGTTGGGAGATTTCAAATGACAACAAACGCTTTCTGTTTCACTTAAACACAAATGTCTTTTTCATTGATTATCACGGTAATCAAAGGCGCAAACTCACTGCTTCCGATTTTGTTTACAGTTTTTCTCGTATTGTCAAAAAAGAAAATGCTTCTCCAGGCAGTTGGATTTTCAATGATAAAATTGACATGAGTGTCTTTGAAAGTGGTAACGAACATCATTCTTCCTTCCCTTTTCGTGCAATCAACGATTCTACTTTTGAAATCAATCTTACAGTTGCTTTCGCTCCATTTCTTTCATTGTTAGCAAACCCATATTGCTTTGTAGTTATGCCGGAAGAAGCAGAAAAAGAAGGCAAATCATTCAGAGAGAAACCAACAGGAACCGGTCCGTTCAGACTTGTTCGTTGGGATGAGGATGTGCAACTGCTGCTTCACAAAAATCCTTTCTACCATCAACACGCTGAGACCAAGCAACTGCCTTTATTGGATGGAGTTTTAATTGATTTAAACAAAAACAAACAAGCAGCATTCATGGGGTTTATTTCAGGCAAATATGACTTTTTTAATGGTGTAAACCCTACCGTCAAGGATGAATTGTTTAACCAAAACGGAACGCTAAAGGAAAAATATCAAAGCAAATTCACTCTCAAATCTGCTCCATTTCTTAATTCTGAATTTATCGGGTTTTATTTGGAGGATACGCCAACCGGCATAACTAAAGAGCAATTTCACGAATTGCGCAAAATGCTTAATCTGGCAACAAATCGTAATGAAATCATTACTTATTTAAAAAACGGATTAGGTTATCCTGCCGACAAAGGATTTATTCCTTATGGAATTGCGGCCTACGATTCTGCGCGGACTGCTTCCCTCCTCTACAATCCTGCACAAGCTGAGGCATGGATGAAACAACAAGGGTTCAATGCAAAAAATCCTTTGAAATTAACCCTCAACACCACTGCTGACTATATTGACATTGCTGTTCTACTCAAAAATCAATGGAAAAAAATTCTTATAGATTTAACAATTGAGATTCATCCGGGAAGTTTTCTTCGACAACTCCGCAACCAAGGAAAAGCCTTGTTGTTCCGCGCAAGTTGGATTGCTGACTACCCAGACCCTGAAAATTTTATGGCATATTTTTACTCGCCCTTTCTCAGCCCTAACGGACCTAATTACACTCATTTTCACAACAAACAATTTGACGAACTCTATCTGAAATCCATCTCTGAAAGCAATGCCCATCAACGCTTGTCATATTTAGCTCATATGGATAGTATTATTACAAAAGAATGTCCTGTTTTATTTCTGTTCTATGATAAAAGTGTACGACTGGTTGCCAAACATGTCAATGGATTAGAAGCCAACCCTATGAATCTTCTCAAACTTAAGTACGTTTCCAAATCAAAATGACAAAAGACGTTATCACAATACGGGAACTTATCTTTGGAAGCAGCGAACAAAAAGAAAGTATTAAACTTCGCGATGAAATATTGCGCAAACCGCTTGGATTGCATTTTTCAGATGAAGAATTACAGAACGAACATAATCAAATTCACATAGGTGCATTTCTGGATGGTAGAATCGTTGGAATATTGTTACTCATGCCGCTTAGTAATACAGTGATAAAGATGAGGCAAGTGGCAGTGGACAACAATTTACAAAGGAAAGGAATAGGTAAAAAATTGGTCTTATTTGCCGAAAACTATGCAAAACAACAAAGTTTTAAAGAAATAACGCTTCACGCTCGTAAAAGCGCAACTGAATTTTATCTTAATGCAGGGTTTCAAATTGAAGGAAATCCTTTTATTGAGGTTGGGATTCCTCACTACTTAATAAAAAAACATATATGAAAGTAAAAGTTGATTGCGGTAGCACAAAATGTGATTTCTTATTTATTGAAACAAGAAAAATTCTCAGTTGTCCCGGGTTTAACCCCAATATTTCAGATAATCATGTTTTAGAGAATAACATCAATTCAAATCAGGAATTAAAGGTGATGTTGCAACAAAGTTCTGAAATTGTTTTTTATGGGACAGGCTGTGCAAAGAATGCAAATAAAGAGCGCGTTTTAAAAGTCCTATCAAGCCTTGTTCCAAATGCAGCAATTGTGGTTAAACACGATTTAGATTTAACGCTGGATGCATTGGCTGGGAATACACCTTGCTATGTAAACATTTTGGGCACAGGCAGTAATTCTTTGTTTTATGACGGGAAGCACCCAATTCAAATCGTCCCTTCATTAGGTTATATATTAGGTGATGAAGGAAGCGGCACCTGGTTTGGCAAACAAATTTTAAAAGACTTTTTTTACAAGAAATTACCTTTAGAAATTGAAAAAGCAATCAATGAGAATGAACAACTCAAGATTGAGCAAGTCATTGAGAGAATTTATAGAAGTGAGGGCGCAAACAGATTCATCGCGAGCTTTGCCCGTTACCTCTCCGACTTTCGAAGTACTGAATACGTTCAAGCACTCTTGCACAAAGGATTTCAAAGTTTTTTAGATGCATTTATTTTCTCTTCACAACCGGTTGACTGTCCGCTACATTTTTCAGGTTCTATTGCATTCCATTTTGCGGATGAATTAAAATCAGTTTTGCTTGAAAATAACCTTATTGCTGGCAAAATAGTTAAATCGCCTTTAGAAGCTTTGATTGATTAGCGCTAACTAATTAAACCAAGAATCTGTTTCACACTATCCTTGTTGGGCAACAACGAATATAACTTGACTTGATAGTCATGTTTAATTTTTAAGATTAAAAATAGAAACTGAGCACAGTAGCCACACACTACACCTAATACAAAACCGTTTACTCCAAAATAATGAGACAATATCATAAATCCTGCAAATCCAACTAAAGCACCTATTGCATTGGCTACAATAAGCACAACAAATCGGTTAGCCGCATGATAAAAATGGCTGATAATTGATGATATGGACTGTAGAAGCACCATTGGCGAGAACAACAGAAACATGGTTCCAAGTCCTGCAAACTCTTTCTTTAATAACCAAATCCAAAATTCGTCAGGAATGAAAATAAGTACCAACACGACCGGAATAACACAGAGCAAGGAAAGACGTGCATATTTGAGTACATCAGGTATGTCATCTGCGGGATTTTTAGAATGAATAATTTTAGCATGTAAAATCTGACCCAATGAAGCTGCAATAATCAACACCCCCTCACCTAATACCACCACATTTGAAAAAACTCCTAAGTTTTCCATTCCAAATAGCAAAGGCATGAGAAAAAACGGCAGTCTGGTTGCAATAAATTGTATCAGATGCCCTGATTGTGAAAGTGCTCCATTTTTAAAAATTACCTTGCTTAGTTCTTTACTTCCTTTGGGTTTAATTGAACAATCTGCAAAAAGTTTGAGTCGCATAAAAGTAAACAAATCTGCAAGTAACCAAGCAGCTAATAAACACAGAAAATACTCCCTCACGCCAATATTACTTACTCCTTTTACTAAAGCAAAAACTGCAAAACCGGTAATCGATAAAAAGGGAACTAACGCAAATGCATAATTTCTTGCGTTGAGTTTACCTTTACCTATCAAAATTGCGCCATGTGTATTAAACACTCCCATTAACAAAAGAGCAATAGGAATAACAATAGAGTATGCACTTTGGTTTAAAGGAAAAATAAGGTAGAATAACAACACAAAGCATGAAAGGAATACTACCCATTTTAATGCAAAAGCCCATAATTGCTTAGCCGGATACTTTGCACTCAAATTTATCAAAGCGCTTCCGGTAACAAAATCACTGACAATCACCCAAGCACCAATCCAAGACAATAAAAAACTAATCTCTCCTCTAATCTCAGCACCCAACCAACGTGAAGTCAGTACTACTGCCAAAACTCCACAGCAAACACCAATAGCTTTGGAAATAAATGAATGAATAACAAGGTTTTTTGCGGCCAATACTGAACTCCTCTTATGCGAGTGCCAAATAAATGTATGTTTTGTTATGATACAAAAAATATTGCTGTTAAATCATTCTATCTTTGCCACATGCAGTTACAAGAGATTCTGAAAGATGTGAAATCGGTTGCTTTAGAAGTTGGAACATTCATAGAGAATGAGCGAAAAAACTTTGATAGCAATATTGTACAAGAAAAGAGTCCCAATCAATTGGTGAGTTATGTAGATATTGAGGCAGAAAAGCAAATCATACAAGGCTTATCAGCCATTCTTCCGCAAGCAGGATTTATTGGAGAGGAAGCTACACATAATTCCGAACAAAAGGAATACACATGGGTCATTGACCCTTTAGATGGTACAACCAATTTCGTACACAATCTTCCTGTGTTTTGTATCAGTATCGGCCTATTGCATCAAAACAAACCCATCTTAGGCGTAATATATGAACCGAATCGCAAAGAGTTGTTTTATGCTTCTGAAAATAGCGGTGCTTTCCTTAACAACCGCAATATCCGTGTTACACAAACTGAAACCCTTCAACGCACTTTACTTGCAACGGGTTTCCCTTATTATGATTTTGACAAAGTCAGAGCATTTTTAAACGTGTTGGATTATTTGATGAAAAACACTAGAGGTCTCAGAAGAATGGGGTCAGCAGCCGTTGATTTAGCCTATACGGCTTGTGGTCGTTTTGACGGTTTCTTTGAATACGGATTGAGTCCTTGGGATGTTGCAGCAGGTGCTTGTATTGTGAAGGAAGCAGGAGGCATTGTTTGTGATTTTAGAAATGGAAATGATTTTTTGTTTGGCAAAGAAATTATTGCATGCAATACTCAGATAGCACTATCGCTTGTACCCTTTATTTCAAAACAATTTCATCCTACAAACGATTAAACACAAAAAGGTAATTATTCATTTTTAATAATAAAACTCCTTTCGCTAAAAGCAGGCAAGGCAGGAGCAGCTTCATAGAAATGTTCAATCATATCCTTTGAATCCATTAATCCCAAACTGTATAGTACAGGCACAAAGTGATCAGGTGTGGGGGCTGCCAACTTTCCTAACTTATTACTGCTTTCATAATTGATGATTGACTCAACATCTCTTTTGTCAATTTTATCTTTTATCCAAAGGTCATACTCAATCTCCCAGCCATAAGGGCTTGCATCGTTTGATTGCATTTTTTGACCCGCTAATCGCAAATTGTGAATCAAAGCACCACTGCCGATAATCAAAACTCCTTTATCACGCAAGGACTTCAGCTCTTTACCTAACTCATAATGATATTGAGGATTGGCATAATAGTCAATGCTTAGTTCAAACACCGGCACATCAGCCTCCGGAAATAAATGCATTAGCATGGGCCACGCACCATGATCCAAACCCCAATCTGTGGTTTCTACAATCGAAGGTACGATTGACTTGAGTTCTTTGGCAAGCCCCGGTGCTCCTTGTGCTTGGTAATAAACTTTGTAATACTCTTCAGGAAAACCGTAGTAATCAAAGATTTGTTGCTGTTCTTGTGCAATGTTCACATAGGTTCCCTTAGTACACCAATGAGCAGATACTACCACTGCCGCTTTTACGTCATAATCTTTCTTTAATTCCTTGCCTAACTCATAGAGTTTTTGCCAAAATGGTCTTTGCTCTCTGGTGAGTGGAATATCAAATGGATTGCCATGCGAAGTAAACAATACAGGCATCCGTTTACTCTGTTTAGGTAGCCCGTCTGTAAATGCTTTTAAATTTCCTAATGTGCCCATAGCCAATAGTCCTGCAATTGTACTTAAAAACTCTTTCCTTTGCATAAGAAACAAAAATATAAAGAATTACACTTTCATTGATTCTCCTAATAGCAATGTTTGTCTAAAACCTTAAAATTTCGTCAAAATACGATTGCCTCTATTGCCTAATCCAAGTCTGAGTTCTACCTAATAGCGAAAAACCGATATACCCTCTGATTTCTAAGTTTCCTTTTTTATTGATTTTTGCTTCGCAACTATACGTCTTCCCTGTTTTAGGGTCTGTAATATTTCCATCAACCCATTCATTCCCTTTCTTTACAAGTCCTTCCACTATTTCAAGACCAATCAAGGGTTGATTTTTCTTGCTTCCGCTACATTCAACACATTTGTCATGCTTTGGTTTGATAAGCAGTTCAACAATTTTACCATAATATTTTCCATCACTCTTTTTGTATATTTCAACAATTGATTTTGCTTTTCCTGTTTCATCATCAATGGTTTTCCACTTTCCTTCAATCGTAGGTGAGTTTACAGAAAAGAGAATGGATAAAATTGCGAATAGTATTGTATAATTCATAGCTTTTTTATTTGGTAAATGCGAAGATAAGAGAATAACTCAATAATCGAATAGGAAGAAAAATCGAATGACAAAATTCTTTTAAGAGTGATGCTGTTGCTTGTATTTTAACCAATCTTCGTGTAATTTCCCTCCAACTAATTTATCTATTGGAAATGTAAACAAATCTTCAGTTATGTCAGACCATTTAACCCAACGATATCGCTCCTGTTCATTGTAAAAAGGATTCGTATATGGCTCAAATTGTAAATTGTTTTCTTGAGCGTAATGAATCTTAAAATAAACACTAATAATCTGGTCTGTTTCTAACCAAGCAGATTGAACAAAAAAGTCGGTAATGTAAAACAATTCATGTACTGTAATCTCCAAATTCAACTCCTCTTTAAACTCCCTTTTTAAACAATCTTGCAATCCTTCGCCCCACTCTAACCCACCTCCGGGAAATTTTGTAAAAAACTTATTCCAACGAAATTCATCACTCACAAGTATTTCATTGTTGTCATTGAACAAAATACCATAAACACGAATGTTAAATCGCTTGTTCATTCAAAAACTTTTCAGCATTTTTAATATCGCTATGTAGCAATGTATCTTTGTCTCTGAATGGCACAACCCTTCTGAATGAATCAAAAATCCCTTTGAGTTTTGCAGATGTTTTTTCAGTTCCTCGAAAGTCCAGCGCTTGACATGCACACAACATCTCGATTGCAAGAACAGTTTGTAAGTTCTTAGTAATTTTATAGAGTTTTGTTGCAGCATTCGCACCCATACTCACATGATCTTCTTGACCATTGCTGCTGACAATACTATCAACAGACGCGGGGGTTGCCAATATTTTGTTCTGACTTACAATTGATGCCGCAGTATATTGTGCAATCATATAACCACTGTTCAAGCCTGCATTGGGTATTAGGAAAAGTGGCAATCCGCGCTCCCCTGAAATCAACTTATATATTCGCCTTTCACTGATGGATGCCAATTCTGATGCTGCTATTGCAGAAAAGTCAAGTTGAAACGCCAATATCTCTCCATGAAAATTACCCGCACTTAAAATTTTATCCTCATCAGGAAAAACATTGGGGTTGTCTGTAACTGCATTTATTTCTGTCTCAACAATGTCTATTGCTTGCTGCAATACCTGCTTACATGCTCCATGCACCTGTGGGATACAACGAAATGAATAAGGATCTTGAACATGTTGTTTAAGCTGCTTTGCAATTTCAGAATCTTTTCTTAATGCAGTAATTGTTTGAGCCGTTTCAATCTGACCTCTGTGAGGGCGAATGGAATGAGATTCAGGTGCAAAAGGTTCTTCTCTTCCATCAAAAGCTTCAATTGACAATGCAGCTATGATATCTGCCCATTTACTTAATTTACTCAATTCACTCAAACACCACACTCCAAAAGCACTCATAAACTGCGTACCATTAATTAATGCCAACCCTTCTTTCTCTCCCAACTCAACGGGCTTCAATCCTGTATTAGCCAAAAACTCAGCTCCGGTCATAGTTCGCCCTTGATGTCTTACCCACCCTTCGCCAAATATTGGAAGACACAAATGGGATAAAGGTGCCAGATCTCCTGATGCCCCCAATGAACCTTGTTCATAGACTATCGGAAAGTAATTGTTATTATACAATGCTGCTAATTGTTCAACAGTGGACAGATTAACACCTGAATACCCTTTGGCTAATGATTGCACTTTGAGCACAAGCATGATTTTAACAATCTCTTCTTCAATTTCATCTCCTGTTCCGCAAGCATGCGAACGCAATAAATTGTACTGAAGGTTACACATGTCAGCAGGAGGTATGATATGATTACACAGTGAGCCAAATCCGGTATTGATACCATAGATTGGTTCTTTTGAAGTTTTAATTTTATCTTCAAGAAACATTCTGCAAGTCACTATACTATCCTTAGCATTTTCGCTTAATGACAATTGCTCATTACCCTGTACCAACTTCCTGACTTGGTCAATCGTGATATTTGATTTTGGCTCTATTCTCATTACTTCACTGTATTAATAAATTCGTCAATAGATAAGGTTTGCTGATTGCCGCTCAAAAGATTCTTCAGCGTTATCTGATTCTCTAGCATTTCATTTTCCCCGACAATTGCAACAGATTGAATTTGTTCTGCATTTGCATAATCCAACTGCTTTTTCAACTTACTTGGCTCCGGATAAACTTTGCAGCTCACTCCTTTGCTTCTCAGCATCTCCGCTACTTTGATACAATAAGAAACAGCTTCGAAACTCATTCCACAAAACAAAACCTTACAATTCGCTTCATTGCCAGTCGGGAAAAGTTGTAAAGCTTCCATCAAATCATAAATTCTATCCGCTCCGAAACTAATTCCCACTCCTGATATACCCGGCATGTCAAAAATACCCGTTAGGTTGTCATATCTGCCTCCGGCTGCAATACTGCCAATACCGCTGTTTGGCACTTTCACTTCAATGATACATCCTGTATAATAGCTTAACCCTCTTGCTAAAGTTCCATCAAACAGTACATTTTTGCTAAATCCACTTGCGGTTAAATACTTTAGAAGTTCCTCCAATTCCACCAGACCTTGCAAACCTATTGTGCTATTGGACAACAATGCTTTCCATTGAGCAATGCTTTCGGTTGAAAGTGCAGAAGAAATCAAAAATTGCTCAGCAATTTGAATTTGAGTATCTGCAAAACCTCGTTCTTTGAATTCATTTAAAACACCCTCCTTGCCTATTTTATCAAATTTGTCCAGCGCGACTGTAAACTGAGAAAACTTATCTGGAGCACCTATCACTTCTGCTACTCCTTCTAGCACTTTGCGATTATTAAGATGAATGACATAGCCTTGAATGCCTAACTTCTCAAATGCCCTATGAAATATAGCAACCAAATCCGCCTCCGAAGTCAGACTGTCTGTACCAATAATATCAGCATCACATTGCCAAAACTCTCTATATCTGCCTTTTTGAGGTCTGTCAGCCCGCCAAACCGGTTGCATCTGATAGCGTCTGAAAGGGAATTTTACTAAATGCCTGTTCATACTAACATATCTTGCAAAAGGAACAGTTAAATCATATCGTAGTCCGCGACTTGCCAGTATTGGTAAAGTTTTTTTGGATGTTAAACTTCCTATTGATGTACTTTCTCCAAAGGATTTATTGACATTACCCCAAAAATCACCACTGTCTAAAATCTTAAATAACAGTTGGTCGCCCTCATCTCCATACTTGCCGGTCAATGTTTCAATATTTTCTAATGCAGGAGTTTCAATTGCATGAAATCCATAGAGTTGAAACACCTTTTCAATGGTATTAAAAATGAATTTTCTCTTTTTCATTTCTTCAATACCGAAATCTCTCGTTCCTTTTGCCAATGACACTTTTCCCATTGATATATTCTTTGTTTGCTTAGAGTGTTCAAAAATAGACAAAATTCACTCTTTTAACGGGTCACTTTCTTGAAGAATCTTCATTTCTTTTTCGACTCACACTGACACAAATACATCATTCAAAAACCAAAGAAAATATCTTTCCATCCTATCTAAATTCAAATTAAAGAAGTATGTTTGCAGTCGTAAAAACTAACGATTGTTAGTTTGAATTAATTATTAATCAAAATACAAAATAAACAAATGAAATTTGAGAGAAGACCATGGGCAGAGCCCTACAAAATCAAAGTAGTTGAACCTTTGAAAATGACAACACAATCTGATAGAGAGAAATTCATTAAAGAGGCTGGGTACAATACATTTTTGTTACGTTCAGAAGATGTTTACATAGACCTTTTAACCGACAGCGGAACCAATGCCATGAGTGACAACCAATGGGCAGGCATGATGCTCGGAGATGAAGCTTATGCAGGAAGCACCAACTACTACCATCTTGAAGCTAATGTTAGAAAATACTATGGTTACAAACATTTGGTGCCAACGCACCAAGGCAGAGGAGCAGAAAATTTACTTTCTCAATGTCTAATTAAGCCCGGTCAATATGTTCCCGGAAACATGTATTTCACAACCACCAGAGCCCACCAAGAATTGGCTGGCGGAACTTTTGTAGATGTTATTATTGATGAAGCACATGATTCTCAGATTCAACACCCATTCAAAGGAAACGTCAGCTTAGAAAAATTCAGCAATTTGATTGATAAAGTTGGGGCAATAAATATTGCTTACATCACGATTGGAGCAACAGTGAATATGGCAGGGGGACAACCCGTTTCTATGGCAAACATCAAGGCTGTTCATAAACTTGCACACCAACACGGAATTAAAGTGGTATTAGATGCCACTCGCGCAATGGAAAACGCATATTTTATCCAGCAAAGAGAAGAAGGCTATCAAAACAAATCTGTTGCAGAAATTTTGAAAGAATTTGCATCTTATTCAGATGCTGCCACAATGAGCGGCAAGAAAGACCTTTTGGTCAATATTGGTGGATTTATTGCACTGAATGATGACGATGTCTTTGAAGAATTACGAAATATGGTAGTTCTATATGAAGGCTTGCATACTTACGGAGGTTTAGCAGGGCGCGATATGGAGGCTATGGCAAGAGGTATGGAAGAAGCGATACAAGATGACCACATGAAAGCCCGTGTAGAACAAGTCGGTTATTTGGGGGAGTTATTAGACCATTACAACATCCCGACCGTAAAACCTTTTGGCGGACATGCTATTTTTCTTGATGCAAAACGATTTTACCCACATATTCCTCAAACACAATATCCGGCTCAAACCTTAGCTGCAGAACTCTATGTAAATTCAGGTGTTCGTACCATGGAAAGAGGTGTAGTTTCTGCCGGCAGAAACAAGGAAACCGGAGAAGAATATTTTCCGGCATTAGAACTTGTACGACTTACCATTCCAAGAAGGGTTTATACTCAAGCCCACCTCGACATTACCGCATATTCCGTTGCAGAAGTGTTTGAAAATCGCAGTAAAGTAACAGGGTTAAAAATGATTTACGAACCCAAGTACCTTCGATTCTTCCAAGCAAGATTCGAAAAACTCTAAGTATTTAATAAACATTACATGTCATCAATCACGATTCATGTGTTAATACAACAATTCTTTAGAAAGAATACAATCCGAGCTACTGTAAAGCAGCTCGGATTGCTTTTTTTACTGAACAACAGTGTAACAGAATTGTCTGTTTGGAAAGGGTGTTTATATTTGTGAGGGATTAACGTTTTGTTAGAACAACGATAGAACGTTATGCCTTTAATGAAAAATAAAGTAATATTGTAACTCTAAATTTAATTCTTATGAAAAGAGTCTTTACAAATCTCCTCTTGTTATCATTCTTAACAATCATAACACCTCATGTTTATTCGCAAATCAGTACTGCGAATGTAAAAATCATTGACAACAGTCATAAATTCTCTGCCTCAGATATAGACAGACGTTCTGCTACCAACCCAACCCCATGTTCCACTGATACCATAGAATATGCACGGTACAATGCGACCGGATTCTATGTGGTTACAGGTAACAGCGGAAGAGGTTTAGCGCAGTTTTATGGCGCACCACAGAAGTTGACGATATCAGGGGCAACTTTTTATGCTTACATTTCAAGCAATCCCCCTACCCCACTCACTTCGAAGGTTTATGTCAATTTATATAAAGCCGGAAGCGACTCTTTACCTAGTGGTTCACCATTAAGAAGTGATACAATTACACTGGATTCTACTTTCGGTAACGGACTGCTAACCAACATTGTTAAACATGCTAGTTTTACACCAATCACCATAAGCTACGATTATATTATTGCTGTAGAAACTGACGTAAATGACACCCTGAGTATGGGAATTGTTGCCAACGACTGGGCGAATAACAATGGAAAAGGACGGTCTTTTAATGCCGGTTCTATTAACGGCACTTGGTATAGAGGAAGAAACTTGAATGTTGGCGGGGTGGTTTTTGATTGCGATATTCTAATCAATCCTCATGTAAAATATGATTTAGCAACTGATTTTGAAATTACTAATCAGTGTTTCAAACCCGGCACAACCGTAAACTTTAAAAATAAAAACAAAAACAGTGTTGTTTCAAGTATATTCTACAACTACAGGGCATTTTACAATCAAGAAATGTTCAGCCACATTTGGAATTATGATGTAGATGGTTCGCCTTTTAGTGGAAGTTATGCAATAGATGGGCAATCTGTTTATTCTCAAAACAAACCTTACACAGTTAGATTGGCTACACAGTTATTACAATGGACGAATTTTAAATATTGTTACGATACTGCCATTTACACAATTTATCCAAAACCTGAAACACCCTCTATACTGGGTGGTTCTATACTTTGTGAAGGAAGTAACACAAAACTGAATATAGCACCTCCATTAAACACAACAGTACGTTGGACATTAGACAACAATACAGATACAACTGGTTATGCTTTTGGAGACACACTCACAACGCCAAATCTAAATACTACATCAAACTTTTATGCCCGCGTTTCCAATGGCGTATGCTTGAGTGATGCAGGTTCAGTAAACATTCCGGTTTATCCTTATCCTGCTGCACCAACTGTGAAAAATGATTCTATTTGTTCCGGTTCTCGTGCAACTTTAGTTGCACTATCTGTTGGCTCTCTTTCTATGCATTGGTATAAAGACACAACAGGCAGCAACTCTTTCTTTAATGGCAATATTTACCAAACTCCTGTTTTAAATGCCGATACATTTTTTTATGTTAGAGCCAGCAATTATTCATGCTACAGCCCAGGATTTGTAAGAGTTGAAGCATTAGTAGGCAGCAATTTTGCACCCCAAGAACCAACCTATTATGGAGACACAACAGTTTGTGGTAGCACAAATCCAACCATTTCTTTAACTGCAACTACTCCAAACCCTGATATCATCAGATGGTTCACACAAGCAAGTGGCGGCAGTCCTGTAGCAACCGGCACCTCCTACTCATTTCAATCTCCAATTCAACGCGGAACATACAACTATTTTGTTGAAGCATGGAACGGGTCTTGTGCAAGTTCAAGAATCATTGCAACCGTTGTTGTAGATGACGCTCCTGCTGTTTCTTTTACTGAAGGTTCGCAAGGTTGCGTTGGTCTCCTTTCATACGTTAAAGCCAGAGTTCCTTACGGAAATTTGAACTGGTTTGATAACAACAATAATTATATCAGTTCTGATTCTGTGATTACAATCAAGGGAGCCACCCATGATTCAACACTTTATCTAGAAACATACTCAGGAACCTGTATTGCTGCCAATAGAGTACCCGTTACAGCCGTCATTAACACCCCTCCTGATTTTGATTTTATTGCCAATGATACTATTTGCAGCAATAGCTTTGGCATACTAAAAGCAGGTGTACCTTTTGGTGATATTCTTTGGTATGAACACGAAAATGACACCATCCCTTTTGCATTAGGAAATTCATTTACAACCCCTATATTGCTTGGAAATATTGACTATTATATTAACACTCGTTATAACGGTTGTTTTAGCACTAAGTCCAAAATTTCTGTATTAGTGAATCCAAGACCATTCTCCGGATTTTTCTATGATTTAATGAAGAATAATACAATAAAGCTCACACCGCTTCAGGCATCAGGCAATGCTTATGATTGGGATTTTGGAGACGGAAGTACCGCAACAGATATCTCTCCTACTCATCAATATCAAGATACAGGTCATTACAATGTTAGATTAATCTTAACTTCTATTAAGAATGGTTGCAAAGACACAACTGTAAACAATGTTTATGTCCCTTGGGTTGATAATTCTTCTGTTGTACAAATTGACAAGGGTTCTTTTATGATATACCCCAACCCTTCTCAAACATTCTTTTTAATTGACAACAAAGAATATGCAGGCAATACTCCGCTTACTATTTATAACACTAAAGGTCAAATCGTATTTGAAAAAATGCTGAATATGCAACCCAATGAGGCAATTAAAATTGAGCATCATTTGCCCTCAGGTTTATACTTTATAAGCATAGGCAAAGAAATAAGGAAAATTGCCATTGAATAAATAAAGGTTATTTTGAAGCTGCACGTTGCAGCCTATCATTAATTGCCCTGCCTAAACCAATTTCCGGTAATCGCAGGGCAATTATTTTTTTATAAGATGCTGCATCCAGCTGTCTGATAAAAGCATACAAATGATGCGCTGCTTCATACGTGTCTGCTTTAGCTGAGAGATTGAGCACACTTCCAAACCCTTGCAGATTCATAGTTTCCCCAAACACCAATAATGCAGTTTGGCTTCTTTCATGCTCATCCATTACAAGTACTCTTTTTTCAAAATCCTTTTTGTCTAACAAGTCCATTTGTGTTGTTGGGCTATAATGTTTATCAAGCTGACCGGACACATCAGGATTTGAACTTTTATGAATTTTCACAGCCAACTTCTCTCCTACGGTTTCTTCAATATTTTCAATTGAAATGCCACCCAATCGCCAAAGTTCAATAGCATTATCTTTATAGCCTAAGATTGTAGATTCTATTCCAATTTGACAACTTCCGCCATCCAAAATATAATCCACTTTATCACCGAGTTGCGCTTGGACATGTTGAGCCGTAGTAGGGCTAACATATCCAAAGGGATTTGCACTTGGAGCCGCAAGAGGAAAGTCTATAGCAGTTAACAATCTTAGGGTAAGCGGATGAGCCGGCACTCTAACTGCTACAATAGGGCTTCCGGCTGTAATCATATCAGGCACAATCGCCACTTTGGGTGCTGCTAATGTTAGCGGTCCTGGCCAATATTTGCTTGCAAGGAAATCAAATTGGGGTGGATAGTTGTCTAAGAGTGCAAATCCAGCTTTTGCTGATGCACAATGGAGTATTAAAGGGTCAAAAAAAGGACGGTTTTTTGCTTCAAAAATGGAGGCAACTGCTTTTAAATTATAAGCATTTGCAGCTAAGCCATAAACTGTTTCGGTTGGAATCGCCACCAATTTACCTGCTTTCAACAGAGAAGCAGCTAATTCAATATCGTCACCAATTTGTGTCAAGACCTATATCCTCAAGTTCTTATGAACCCCTCTTCAGTCCGTATTTATCGATTTTGTTATATAAATGGCTTCGTTGAATGTCAATTTGAGAGGCTGTTTTAGCAACATTCCACGCATTTTGGGTTAGTTTATAATTCAAAAAGATTTTTTCTGAATAATCCTTAAAATCCTGAAACTTATCATGTTTTGTGATATCAACTGATTCAATTCCTTTAATCACCTGTGATGGGTTAGAATAACTCAACACATCATCTGCTGTTATCTTTTTGTCACACAAAATCACGAGCCTTTCAATAACATTGCGTAACTCTCTGATATTTCCAGACCATTTAACATTTTGCAATTCTTTGAGTGCATCCACTGTAAATGATTTGAGTGTTTGTCCGGACTCTTCACAGATTTCTCTCAAAAATTTTTCTGCTAAAATCGGTATATCATCTTTTCTTTCATTAAGCGTAGGAACATGAATAAGAATCACACTGAGTCTATGATATAAATCGAGTCGAAAATTTCCTTTTTCAATTTCTTCATTCAAGTTCTTATTAGTAGCAGCAATAATTCTCACATCCACTTTAATACCTTTATCACCTCCTACTCTATTGATTATACCTTCTTGAATTGCACGCAACACTTTTGCTTGAGCAGCCATACTCATATCTCCAATTTCATCCAAAAAGAGAGTACCGCCATTTGCCTGTTCAAACTTGCCTATTCTTTGTTTAATAGCAGTTGTAAAAGCTCCTTTTTCATGTCCAAACAACTCACTCTCAATCAACTCGGAAGGGATGGCAGCGCAATTCACCTCAATAAAAGGTGCATTTGCCCTATGGCTTTTTTCATGCAGCCATCTTGCTACTAATTCTTTACCTGTGCCGTTTTCTCCGGTAATTAACACTCTTGCATCTGTGGGTGCAACTTTCTCTATTGTGTTCTTGATATTGACAACCGATGGAGATTCGCCTAAAATATCTTTTGTTTTTGATATCTTTCTTTTTAGAATCCTGGTTTCAACCACCAAATTACTTTTGTCAATAGCATTCTTAATAGTAATGAGCAACCTATTCAAATCAGGGGGTTTTGTAATAAAGTCGTATGCACCTTTACGCACAGAGTCAACAGCAACTTCAATAGAACCATGTCCTGAAATCATGATAATCGGCACATCAGGAGCTAAATCATTGGCTTTAGCCAAAAACTCAAGCCCATCCATACCGGGCATCTTAATATCTGAAAGTACAACATCATAAAGATTTTCACCGAGTGCAACTAAACCATCTTTGCCGCTTTCTGCAACATCAACAGCATATCCTTCAAAACTCAGAATTTCCTTTAGCGTATCTCTTATTGCCTTTTCGTCATCTACAACTAAAATTTTAGCTATCATACTTAGTGTATAGTTTATTATGCAAAGATGCATTTCATATTAGTATAATTCAGCATTGTGTATAATCGGTTTAAAATTAAAAATAAGCACTTATTTTGCCGCTACTTCTCTGTCTATTTTGAAAAGAATACACTATCACAACCTTGATGCAATTAGATTCATTGCTTTTTTCAAAGTATTTCTGCTTCATTTACCTGAAGGTATAAACACCCCGGTTTTTAATTTTCTAAAACAAGGAGGAGGAACCGGAGTGTCAATATTCTTTGTACTCAGCGGATTCCTTATTAGTGATATTTTAATTAAGCAATGTAACCAATATGGACATGTGAATCCTATAACATTTCTAATTAGAAGAGCTTTTAGAATATGGCCTCTTTTCTTTTTGGGTGTTGCGATTGCCTATATGGGTATTGCACTAACCTCTTATTTCGGCATTTCTCAAAGTGAAGGCTATATGCCTAAGCCTATATTTTCGTTTTTGTTTTTAGAAAATTACAAATCAATTTTAGAAGGTACTTATCCGCGCGGAGTTCCATTGCAAGTATTTTGGTCATTATGCATAGAAGAACATTTTTACTTACTGTGGATTTTACTTTTTATGTTTGTTCCAATCAAGCATGTAGTGAAAGTATTTGGCGGACTTTGGCTATTGGCTATAACCACACGATATTTAACATTAAAATACTTACCTGAGTATCATATCAACGGCAGTGAAATTATTACATCACTTGATTACTTTGCTGTCGGAGGCTTGGTGGCAGCTTATCGCAATCAATTACTTCCTTTCAAATTTGACTACCAGAATCGCTTTATACGTTTGGCAACTATTAGCATCGCGATTGGCTATATTATCTTGCAACATCTCTGGTTTGAATATTTGGGTATTTTCGGCATTACCACCTCTGCATTCGTTTATGGCATGTTCATTTGGGTAATGACAGCTCAATCAACAAAAAACTTCATAAAAGACAATGCAATGATTTCAAGACTCGGAATCATTAGTTATGGCTTATATGTTTTTCATACTCCAATAATACTGTCACTTCGTAAACTATATGACTTTGCAGCCATAGAATACCAAAGTAGTATTGGGATATTACTTTTTTCAATTCTTGCCCTTGCTCTTTCTATTATTGTTGCATGGCTTTCATATAACTTTTATGAGGGTTGGTTTCTCAAAATCCGAGAGAAGTACTGGAAATAAAAAAGTTGTGCATTGGGCAATACACAACTTTTTTCAATTACTTAAAATTTAGGATTATTCCTCTAGTTTCTTTCTTTTAGTCATATCCATCATAATTGGCGTAGCAATAAAGATAGATGAATAAGTTCCAAAGGCAATACCAATAATAATAACAAATGAGAATCCTTTTAATGCTTCACCACCAAACAAGAACAGGATTATTACCAAAATTATTGTTGTGAATGAAGTAAGGAAAGTTCTACTTAGCGTACTGTTAATCGCTTGGTTAACTAATGTAGGAAAATCAGCAGAACGTCTTTGAGTTAAATATTCTCTTAACCTGTCAAATACAACCACAGTATCGTTAATAGAATAACCAATGATAGTCAGTACCGCTGCTATAAATGTCTGGTCTATTTCAGTGCTAAAAGGAAGAATAGGACCAAACAGCGCATAGATAGAGAAGATTATCAAAACGTCATGTATTGTTGCAATAATAGCTCCCATACTATAGCTCCATTTTTTAAATCTAATGAAGATATACAAAGCCATTCCAATCAATGAAATAATAATAATGATAGACGATTTTGCTCTGATAGAACTTGCTACAGTAGGTCCAATTTTACTGCTTGACAAGATACTCTTTTGAGTCAAACCATATTCAGATAATGCATTAACAAGGTCAGACTGAACTTTCTTGCTAATTTCCGGGTCGGTTGATTCGATCATGTAGGAAGTAACAATCTTATAACGGTTATCAGAACCTAAAGTTTTTACTTCATTACTGCTACCCGGCAATTTCTTATCCAATACATCTTTTATCTTATAAGCAGCCACTTTTTGATCAATTTGAACTCTATATGACCAACCGCCTTTGAAATCAATACCGGAAGATAGGTTACCCATCGCCATTGCGATAATACCGGCAATAATTAACAAACCAGAGAATGCATAACTTATCTTACGACTTTTAACAAAGTCAAAGTTCGAATTTTGTCCTATCGTACTGTAACTAAAAGCTATTTTATAATCGTTAGACTTTTCAAGTCTTCTATCTACTAACACTCTTGTAACAAGAATGGCAGTAAACAAAGAAGAAAGAATACCGATAATCAAGATTATAGCAAAACCATAAACAGGACCTGCTCCGGAAAACAACATGATAATACCCACCAAGAGTGTTGTAATATTACCGTCAAGAATAGAAGGCATTGCTGCTTTGTATCCATCATTGACAGCCGTTTTCAACATTTTTCCTAATCGCAATTCTTCTTTAATTCTTTCAAAAATAAGAACGTTCGCATCAACTGCCATACCGATAGTCAGAATCAAACCTGCAATACCGGGCAATGTTAGAGCTGCACCATAAGAAGCTAATATTCCAACGATGAAGAACATATTAAGCATAACTGCAATTGTTGCTACCCATCCTCCTCTTGCATAATACAACATCATCACAAGCACAAGTGATAAAAATCCGATGATCAGAGAAACTATACCCTGCGTGATAGATTCTTGTCCTAAGGTTGGTCCTACAACATCCTCTGCTACAATTCTTGCAGGAGCAGGCAATTTACCGGCCTTTAAAATATTAGAGAGGAATTGAGCTTCTTTTAAGTCGAAGCTTCCTGTAATGACAGACATTCCATTTGGAATTTCGGAGTTTACGGTTGGTGCTGTATATACTTTACCGTCAAGAACAACTGCAATAAAATCTTGATTTACGCTGGCTGCTTTTGTAATGAGTCTCCACTCTCGCGCTCCAACATCATTCATCTTCATTGAGATTTCAATTTGTCCTGTTTGGCTTGTAGAAGGACGTGCATCAACAATGATATCGCCACCTAAAGCTGCCTTTCCTTGTTTATTTGGCTTTAGAAAATAGAAAGCATATATATCGCTATTTTTACCCAGAGGTTGCGCACCCCAAGCAAAGTGAATATTGCGTGGTAACACCTTGCGAACAACAGGATCATTAAACATCTCTTCTACCTTAGCCATGTTTTCCTTTGTTGCATATCCAACATAAGGACTGGTATATAATTGTCCTTCGTTGGTTACCGCAGGATATAAATATGTATAAAGCGGATTTTCTTGTTTAAACTTCTCTTCATTACTTAAAGAATCATTTGAAGCAACAGCGGTGGTGTCTTTATCTTTTTTACCAAAGAGTTCTCCTTCTGCATTCTCTGTATTGCTCTCATTATTATCAGTTTGAGCAATTGCTGTATCTTGATTTGAAGTAGAGTCATCATCAGCAATACCATATTTAGCTTTCAACGCTTTGTTTGCTTCTTCTAAATATTTGAATCCTGCATACTGGTTTTTCTCGTTATTGCCATAAACTTCCCAAAATTCAAGTTTAGCAGATTCTTGCAACATTCTTCTAATCTGCTCAGGGTTATCTACTCCGGGAAGTTCCACAGAAATTCTTCCCCCATCTACTCTTTGAATATTTGGTTGAGAAACATTACTTTGGGAAATCCTTGTTTCAATTACATCAAGTGAACGATCAGAAGCTTGTGTAGTTTCAGTTTTAAGAAAATTAATAACATCTCTGTCAGTTGAATTAAACTTTACTGACTCACTATTTTCTCTGGATGCAAATAAGGGAGCTAAACTTCTGTTTGGAGCAATTGCTTTAAAACTTTCTGCAAAATAGTCAACAAAATTTCCTTCTTTATCAATGGATTTTGCCCTTGCCTGTTCCAAAGCTGCAATCAAGTCTTTATCTTCAGCATTAGCACCGGCAAGTCCTTTTATCACATCTTCAGTAGAAACCTCTAAGATGATATTCATACCTCCGCGAAGATCAAGACCAAGATTTAATTCCTTTTCCTTACATTCTAAATAGGTGTATGAAGTTATACCAATGTTATAAACGGTTTGATGACTGATTGAATCAATGTATTTTGTGTAAATATCATGATCTACTTTGCCATTAACGGTTGCATATTCTTTTCCTTTGTTTTCAACCCCTCTTGTAACAAACGTGAATGACAATTGGTAAATACAAACCAATGCCAAGATTGCGGTGAACCATATTATTGCGCCTTTATTTTTCATCTTTTAGAAATACTATTTTTATCTTTTAAAACGGTGGGCGAAAATAAACATAAATTTCAACCCACGAAATATTTTCGGAAGGAATTAGAAAGTTTATAATTGAAATCTGGGTTTCTGTTGTATTACAGGAGCCTTACATCTTAATAGTTATTCAGCATCATTGGCATGATGAGCATCAAAATGTCTTCATTTGGCTCATTTTCATTTGGAACAACCAACCCTGCTCTACTTGGTGAAGACAATTTGATTTGCACCTCCGGACTTTCAAGGTTTGACAGCAGTTCACTTAGAAACTTAGAATTAAAACCGATTTCTATATCATCTCCTTCGTATTCACAAGTCAATGTTTCGCTTGCTTTACTGGCCTTTTCTATATCTTCTGCCATTGTGCTGAGCTGACTTCCAACAATCTTGAGTCGAATCTGATGTGTGTGTTGATTTGCAAAAATTGCTGTTCTACGCACTGCATTTAATATTTCTTGGCGTGCAATAGTTAAAATGTTTGCATTATCTTGTGGTATCACCATCCTATAGTCTGGAAACTTCTCATCCATTATACGAGTAGTCAACACAAGAGTTCCGCATGTAAATCTTACATTTGAATCACTGATATCTATTGTAACAGGGGTTTCGTCATTTGGCAAACTTGACTTGAGCAGGTTTAAAGATTTCTTAGGTAAAATAAAACTATACTCAAATCCAGGCTTCACTTCGGTTGTGGTAAATCTAACTAATCTGTTAGCATCAGTAGCTACAAGGTTTAGACTATTTGCTGCAACTTCAAAGAACACACCTGTCAATGCAAGTCTAAGATCGTCATTACTGGTTGCAAATAAAGTTTTATTAATACCACGAATAAGAATATTTGCAGGCATTACAAAACTGTTTTTAACCTCAATTTCAGGAGTGATTGGGAATTCTTCTGCCGCTTCCCCCGGTAATTCATAGCGACCGGTTGAAGTGCTTAACTCAATTCCATTATTTTCGGTATGCACAGTGAAGTTTAATGTTTTATCACTTAATTCACGCAAGAGGTCTATAGTTTCTTTAGCCCGTAAACAAATTTTAACATCTTCTGATGATTGCACCTCTATTTCCTCTTGCATAAAGGTCTCAAGGTCTGTGGTTGTTATTGACAATTTTCCATTGGTTAAATTGAAATGAAAATTCTCAATAGCAGGAATAACCGGTTTAGATAAGATTGCTCCATTTACAGCCTGTAGCTTTTGCAACATGGCACTTGAAAGTACAATAAATTTCATATATAATTAGTTTTTCAACGATTTTTAATCAATGTGCAAACCTATCATAATTTGAATAGCTGAACGAGTATCCAATACAAACACTTATTCACATTTTCTGCCATACGAGTTTGCTAAAAAAGCGTGTCTGAGTTATTGTTCTTCACAATGCCAAGATGCTTGTATGCGTTGACTGTTGCCTCTCTACCACGTGGAGTTCTGGCCAAAAAGCCTTGCATAATTAAGAATGGCTCATAAACCTCTTCTATTGTTCCCGCGTCTTCACCCACTGCTGTTGCAATTGTTGTCAAACCAACGGGTCCTCCTTTGAATTTTTGGATTATGGTACTCAATATTTTATTATCCATTTCATCCAATCCAAAATCATCTACATTTAATGCCTTCAGCGCTATTTCGGCTATTTTAACTGTAATTTTACCATCCCCTTTGATTTGTGCAAAATCTCGGGTTCTTCTGAGCAAAGCATTGGCTACACGCGGAGTACCTCTGCTCCTTTTGGCAATTTCAACTGCTGCATCTTTCTCTATAGTCACTTTCAATAAATGAGCTGAACGCAATATTATCTTAGTAAGTAATTCCGCATCATAGTATTCCAATCTGGAAGTTATTCCGAATCTGGCTCGAAGTGGTGACGTAAGTAACCCGGAACGGGTAGTTGCTCCTATGAGGGTGAAAGGTTCTATTGAAATTTGAACTGAACGTGCACTTGGACCACTATCTAACATTATATCAATTCTAAAATCCTCCATTGCCGAGTATAAATATTCCTCTACAACCGGGCTCAATCTATGAATTTCATCTATAAATAGTACATCGCCCTTTTCTAAATTGGTTAATAATCCTGCTAAATCACCCGGTTTTTCTAAAACAGGACCGGATGTAACTTTTAAATTGGTTCCCAACTCTTTTGAAATAATATGGGCTAATGTAGTCTTACCCAGTCCGGGAGGTCCATGCAACAAAACATGGTCTAAAGCCTCTCCTCTTTGTTTTGCTGCACCGACAAACACTTCAAGATTAGCAATAGTGGCTGTCTGCCCTGTAAAATCAGAAAAACTAAGGGGGCGCAATGCTTTCTCTGCTTCAATCTCTGCCGCATTCATTAACTCATTGTCCGGTCTTAAAAAAGGATTTGACATTTGGTTTCAAAATTAGTTTTTAAATCATAAGAACTTATGGGATTTATACACGATTTTTCCTAGTGTGTTTTGTATAATTTTGCTGCCTTCAATGGAACTTTATTTTCACTCATTAACTAATTTGGCAGAAGCGCGTTTTGCAGCAGCAGCCCATCCTAAATTTTTAGGATTTTGTTTCTCTCCTCACTCACCCAATGCAATACACCCTATTGAGTTTGTTCAAATTCGGGTTTGGCTTTCAGGCGGTGTCATAGTTGGACAATTTTTATATGAATCAGAAAGCGAAATAAACAAACTGCTTGACAGTTTGCGTATTGAATGGATTGAAATTCCCGCTGACCATCCCGATATTGAAACGCTGAGTCAACATTACAAACTTATTACATTTAAAGGTATGCACCCTTTAGCGCAATTTTCACGTGCAAAAGACATTCAATCTATTGACCATTGTGTCGCAAATACATTTTACGCCCTTGAAAACTATGTAAATATTGCCGATACAATTCAACAAAAGAAACCTTATGGCATCGCACTTTCAGGCAAAAAAATAGATACCGAGGTAGGAATGACTGACTTATCTCATTGGATGGATATTATGGAAGAATTGGATTTTCATTAAGGATTATCAATGTCTAAGAATCCGTATATCGCACTACACACCTCTGTTTTCCTCTTTGGTTTCACACCCATTCTTGGCAAATTATTGTCATTAAATGCTTATAGCTTAGTATGGTGGCGAATGTGTATAGCATCTTTAATCTTTCTTGTGTTTCCTAAATTTTTTGAACAACTTAAATCCCTAAATAGGAAACAGCTAATTTTATTCATTGGAATTGGATTTTTAGTTGCATTACACTGGATAACATTTTATGGTTCAATTAAAGTTGCAAACAGTGCATCTCTTACGCTTGCATGCTTTGGATTAACTGCAACTTTTACATCGTTCTTGGAACCTTTCATTAATCGTCAAAAAGTAATTCTGTCAGATATCGTATTAGGGCTCCTTGCGTTTGGAGGGATTCTCTTTATTTTTCTTTCATCAGCGCACACATCAATTCCTGCTGAAAAGTTCAGCATAGCTCTTGGGCTGGGCATTTTCTCAAGTTCTATTGCTGCATTTTTTTCGAGCCTCAATGCCAAGTTTATTAAATCTGCTCAACCGGTTCCGGTTACCTTTGTCGAATTGTCAAGTGGTTTTATGTTCCTTTCATTATTTTTCATGCTCATTTCTCCTGCTTCTTTTGAATGGCTTAACAATGAAAGCGACTTTATATGGATGCTACTACTGACTATATTTTGTACTAACATTGCGTTTGCGCTTAATCTTCAAGCAATGAAAAAGATTAGTGCTTTTATTGCTAACATCACTATAAACCTTGAACCGGTATATGGAATCTTATGGGCGGTCATAATTTTCAGTGAAAATCGAATGCTGAACTCTCATTTCTATTTGGGTGCTGTGGTTATATTATTTACCGTGCTATTACACAGTTTTCTCAAAAGAAAGAAACTTTTTAGTAAGCAATTAGAGTAGGACTTGAGTCCCTTGTTTTAAATAACTCAAATCAAAGGCGTAAGACATTTACATCTTCACCATTTTGAATGTTTGGAATCCGCTTAATCCGTCTGTGCATCGAATAAAATAGAACCCGGGAACCACGATTGAAGATAGTTCAAACTTCTCTCCTGCTCCCACCTTAAACTTTTCTTGTTCACGCATATCTACAGAATAGACAACACATTCTATCTGTTTTGAATGAGTATTATGAATTATGAAATTGTTGTCGGAAGGATTTGGATAAATGTTTACAAAAGCATGTTCCGACTGAATATTAGGAACGGATATAGGATATTTAGGTCGCATTGTATCCATAACGGCTACTCCAAAGTCTCCATCCCACTTGGGTTGAATCCTGATATCTTCTAAGAACCAATAATTGTTTGAATTTAAAGAATGCCAGAACACAAAGCGAGGAGGTGATAAAGACATATCAAAACGTCCTCCCACATGAGTATATGCCTTATTGAATGTTTTTGAATTTTGATCAAACAACATAATCTTGTGTGCGTGAGAATAGGTACTGTCAAAGTCAATACGGTCAAAGGTATAAGTTCTGCCACCGGAATATAGATATGCATATACGTTCATATCTTTATCATATTCGAGCCATATAGTTTGTGTTAGACCCGGAAAGGGACATTGCTGAGTGGTGTCATAGTGCGCGGATTTAAAGTTCCCGTTTTTGTCAAATCGGATAATACTTGCCTTTGTAACAAATGAACTTGCATCTTTATAAAACGGTATAACATGTCCGGCTATAGTCAGGTCTTGAGCATGTCTGATCGCCCAAAATACATTTCCTTCTCTGTCCACTTTGAGAACTTTATTTTCCTGAATATCATTATCTCTATTGTTCTCCACTACATGGGTCCAAAGTCGTTTGTAACCTGTACCATCTCGGGTTACTTTCGATACAACCCATTTATATTTCCCTTCATTTGAAGCATAAATGACTGTGTCAAGAATAATGAGACTATCCTTGGGTTTGAAACTGGTAGTAGGGGGTTTAACGAAAGAAAAATATCCGTTTGTATCCATATCAATGGTAGAAGAATTTCCCCCGGGAATGGGATAATGAGCCACAATTTTAAATGTACTGTCAAGAACCATAGGTCTGAGATTGTATGATGACATTAACAATCCAAAGTTATAATATCTCTCAACAGAAAAATTAGCTAATTCTACTTGTCCTAATGTTGCATTAAATAGCTTAACTACATTACCGGTTGAGTCAAACTTACCCATAAAAATATAGGGTCTATTAGGAATATCAAAGATTTCTCTGAAGCCATTATTCAATACTATGGAGTCTCTTGCTACACAGCTAAAATATAAACTGTTATCTGCACCGGACATAAGAATACCCATCCCAAATCCACTAACAGTGTTTTTTTCATCATAAGTAAACTCCCACCGAAGCTTCCCCGTTTGGTCAAAAGCAAAAACACAGGTGGCTTTGAAACGTTTATCAATTTTAAAGTTATCTAATTCCAAGGAATCAAAGGGACCTATATATCTGACAAACATCCACCCGTTTTCGTTTATAAACGTGTGCTTTATAGAAAGCGGATCCGGGTTTGTAAATTTAACCGCTAATCTTTTATAGTATTGCAATTTAAGCGGCTCCTGAGCTTTTGATGATTGCGCTAATACTAAGCATGCAAAAAGCATGAATGATAATCGTAGTATTTTTTTCATAATAATATCTGTTTTGATTTGTTTTAATTATTTATTGATTCGGATTCGGACAGGGTTGATAGTATGGTGAATGAGCCGGTCGCAAAAAAGTTTCCGAAGTTTGCCAATTGATTTCAGCAACTCCGCATCCACAACTTTGACAATTTATTGCTTGAATACTATCACAGCAAATTACTGTATTAACATCATACGTATAATTACAAAATTCTTTTTGGTAATTTGCATTTCGCCAGTCATACGCACGAGTATTTGGAATAGGGCTGACATTAGTAATCTTGTCACGTGTTTCCAAATATTTAAAGGCAGAATCTCTTGTGCCTCCAATCATAGGGCAAAGTGTGTCATCAAGAAACCCACAAAATCCGCATCCAGCAATTTTTTGTGAACTACCCGGTTGTCCCCAACAACCACAATCAGTTGGACAACTAACATCTTCTATAAAAGGATGGTGATGATAGCTGTAACCACAATCGCAAGTAAATCCAACAACAAGTCTATAGGGACAATCTATTTCTGATGAATGAGACCAAGTACAAGTTTGAGCCCTTAGACTCTCAATATTAATGAATATAAAACCCAAGGAAATAAATAATAGAATTATCTTCCTGAATTTCAAATAATTATCAGAGCGAGTACCATTAAAACACTGCGCTTGAAAATCCTTTTTCATAATTAAACTATATTTGTTTGGGCAAAGATAATAAAATTATAAAGGCAAATACAAGTCTTGAATTGATAAAGAACCATAAAAGTAATGATAATTTTTAATTCACGCCATTCCTAACACTACTACTGCGAGATTCTTAACCCTAAATAGTTTTTCCCTAATTTTGCCTCTTTCATAACTAAACCGATGACACCAACACAATACTGGCAAGAAACTGAGAAAGGACTATACCGGAAGTTTTTGTTTAAGGACTTTACCGAAGCTTTTGGTTTTATGAGTAAAGTAGCTATCCTGGCTGAAAAGTATGACCACCACCCTACTTGGACAAATACAAATAACAAAGTGGAAATTTGGCTAATAACACATGATATGGGCAATACAATCTCATTGAAAGACATTGATTTTGCAAAGCAAATCAACGAGATGTTTACTTCATAACACCTCAATACTCATTTCATCTACCTGAACTGTTAATAAAAGGCTATACGCTATAAAGTTTATCGTAACTCGGTAGTAAAAACATGACATTTGTCATTGTTTAGCATAAGGCTATGAACTACCTTTGCTTATATAACCTTATCTACTTTCATATCATGAAAAAACTTACTTTAATTTTATTAACAACTGCTTTAGTATCAATCTGGGGTTGTAAAAAAGAACCCAAAACAGGCAATGGAAATATTAATGCCAAAGTAACGTACAACGTTGATGGCACAGCATTGATAACAGACACTTTTGCATATACAAGTGCGGCTGGTTATTCCTACAAAATCTCACGTATGGAATATTTCCTATCCGGCTTTAAATTGAAGCACGAAAACGGCACAATGTATTCTTCAAATAAAATCCTGTATTTGAATGCATTAAAGCCCGCTACTAATTCTTTCTCATTGAAAGAAATACCGTCTGGCAAATACACTGAAATCTATTTCTATTTCGGTTTGGATTCCGCACACAATATCTCTAGAACATTAGATGCAAATATAGACATGGCAAATATGTCTTGGCCCGACATGATGGGAGGTGGCTATCATTTTATGAAGTTTGAAGGAACGTATAAAAACAATAACAAAGATGAGGGCTTTGCAATGCACATTGGAAACAATAAAAATTTGATTGAAATCCACATAAAACACAATGTTGAAATAACAATTGACAACACAACAACGCTGAATCTTGCATTGAACCTTAACGAATGGTTCAAAAATCCAGAAGTGTATGATTTTGTTCTAGATGGAAGTTATTCAATGAACAATCCCGTTGCCATGCAGAAGCTAAAGAGAAACGGAGTAGATATATTTTCAATAAAAAAGTAAAAATGAAAAAAACAATTATTCTCATATTCATTGCCATGTTGGGTTTCAATGCCTGTAAAAAAGACCCAACCGACAACAATACCCAATCAAGTATTAAAGCGACTCCAATCAACTTGGATATTCCTCGCTTCTTCCCGAACATGACAATTCCGCAAGATAACAAGATGACCAAAGAGCGACTGGCACTCGGACGAAAACTTTACTATGACCCAATCCTATCCAATGACGGTCGTTCATGCTCTCAATGTCATTTTCAGGCAGAGGGATTTACCTCTGACCCCGGTTTTGCAACCACTGTACTTCCACATGTAAACCTTGGTTGGAGTAAAAACTTTTTATGGAAAGGACGTACAGACCAAGGACTTGAAAACGTAATGTTATTCGAGGTTGATGAATTTTTTGCAACCGATTTGAAGAAAATCAATGCAAACACTACATATAAAAAAGAGTTCAAAGACGCTTTTGGAGTGGATGAAATCACTTCCAAAGAGATAGCATATTCTCTTGCTCAATTTTTCAGATCACTCATTTCAGGAAATTCAAAATACGACCAATATATGCGTAATGAAATTGCGCTGACACAAGCAGAAATGGATGGAATGGAAATCTTCTTCACAGAAACCGGAGATTGTTTTCACTGCCACGGTAGTATGCTTTTTACAGACAATGACTTTCACAATATTGGTTTAGACAGTGTATTCAATGGAAGTAAGGGTAGATACGATGTTACAGGAAACATGAAAGACTATGGCACATACAAGACTCCTACATTGAGAAATGTATCGCTTAGAAAAAGGTTTATGCATGATGGCAGATTCAATTCTTTAGAACAAGTCATTGAATTTTATAATAGTGGAGTACAAATGAACTCACCGAATATAGACCCACTAATGATTTTACCACAAAAGGAAAACGGATTGATGCTTACTCAGGAACAGAAAGACAATTTGCTGGCTTTCCTTAAAACACTCACAGATGTTTCATTTACAACAAATCCTGATTTTTCTAAACCATAAGGAATAGAACATTACTTTTGCAGCGTTTTTGACAAAAATAAGCAATGGAGATTTATAAGGAGTTTGATTTTGAAGCAGCGCACTTTCTTCCGAACGTACCTGAGGGACATAAATGTAAGAACATACATGGACATTCCTACCGTTTTACTATATTTCTTAAAGGGGACGTAAATGCGGAAACAGGTTGGATTATGGACTTTGCGATTCTTAAATCTATTGTAAACCCTATTGTAAAACAACTTGACCACCAAACTCTAAACAACATCATGGGACTTGAGAACCCTACAGTAGAGAATCTTTCCATCTGGCTTTGGGACACACTCAAACCCCAGTTACCCTTACTTTCAAGAATAATCGTAAAAGAAACAGCAAGCTCCGGCTGTGTTTACGAAGGGATATAAACTCTATCCGTCTAATATTATTGATATTAGTTAACACTTGTAGGCTTGTTCTTTCTGAATAATCTTAAAAGCGCATTATATTTGCTAGCATTCAATGAAAAGTAAATATGCAAAAGCAACAGACAATATTAAAACGCGGGCTACAGCTATTAGGAGTAATCGGATTTGTTTTGATTATGATTGCTATCGCACAATCATTTATCGGCAAAGCTGAAGGTATTTCTAATCAACACCTTACCTCCCCTGTTGATGACAGGTTTGAAGTTCAGAAAGTATTTGCACCCGAACTTCCCACAGATGTAAACTTTTGCGGAGAAGTCATTGATCTTTCCGACATTGAAATTTCAGAGAGACTTGACAGAGAATTAGTTGTAAACTCTTTTCTCCACAGTTCAACTATACTGATACTCAAGAAATCAAATCGATACTTCCCAATCATTGAGAAAATTTTATTACAAGAAGGTGTTCCTGATGATATGAAATACTTATGTGTGGCAGAGAGTGGATTATCACAAGTGGTCTCCCCTGCAGGTGCAGCCGGATTTTGGCAATTTATGAAAACAACAGCACCCGCATATAGTCTTTATATTGACAATGAAATAGATGAAAGATATAATATAGAAAAAGCAACCTATGCCGCTTGCAAATATCTAAAAGAAGCAAAAGCTAAATTCGGCTCTTGGTCACTAGCTGCTGCTGCATACAATGCCGGCAACAACGGTATAATGAAACAAATCAATTTCCAAAACCAGACTTCTTATTACGATTTGTTTCTGAATGAGGAAACATCTCGATACATTTTTCGGATCATAGCGTTAAAATATATAATTGAGAATCCTAAACTCTATGGATTTCACCTCAAAGATGAACAATTATATGCTCCTCTTGAAGTAAGAAGATATACTGTTTCGCAAAACAATATTGACTGGGTAGAATATGCGAATCGCAATGATATTTCATATAAAACACTGCGATATTACAATCCCCAAATTAGAAGCAGTACTTGGGCAAATATCAAAAACCAGCAAATTGAGATTCTGTTACCTAAGTAATGTATTCTAACTTTTCAGTAATAGCCCTTAAAAGCATGTTTTAGCTGCTCTTACTTATCAATTAAAAAAAACGGAAATATTGATTATCTAAGATTTCTCTCTATAATACTCAATTATAGAATTATATACTAATACTAATATGAGTCACCTAACAGATACGATTTATAAAGATGAATCATGAAAGTTTCACAACTTGTTTTTTATAAAAAATAATTACTTTTGCCCCCATGAAAATGACACACACATCTTCTATCCTATCAATTGTATTAGTAGGAGCTATGTTCTTTGCTAGTTGTTCAAAAACTGAAAAAGCAAATATTAGAATGGATGAAACCGCAACAGTTACTATTCCTGACACTATTGACAGATATTCTGTCTATACTGCCAATTCAACTACGGTTACAAACAGCTTAGATGCAAAACTATCAGAAGCAGGCTACACTGCTGAAAACGTGAAAGAAGTGCGCTTAGAAGCACTTGAATTAAACTTGGTTAAACCGACTGATGAAACCTTCAAATTTTGTCGCTCAGTAAGTGTTTATCTTGTTGCAGACGGCATGACAGATACGCTTATTGGCTCAATCAGTAATCCTACCAGACTTGAAAGTGCACCTTTGTTCTTATTCAGACAAGCATCAGATTTGAAAGAATACTTTACTAAACCAAACTTTAGCTATAAAGCAGTTTTTCAAATGCGTCAACTATATAGCGAACCAATTGAAGTGCTTATCAAGCCAATCTACTTTGTTTCAGTAGAAAAAGAAAAATAAATTTACATAAATTGAATTAATACAAGCCCTTACAAGATATTGTAAGGGCTTTTTTGTTTATAAACTTTCATTGTCTTCTATGTATATTTGCACCCCCCAAAAAATGAAACATATTCGCAACTTTTGTATTATCGCTCATATCGACCATGGCAAAAGCACACTTGCAGACCGCCTTTTGGAATATACCAAAACCGTATCTGAAAGAGAAATGAAAGACCAACTGCTTGACAACATGGATTTAGAACGTGAACGTGGAATCACAATCAAAAGCCATGCTATCCAAATGGATTATGTTTTAGATGGACAGAAATATGTTCTAAACCTGATAGACACACCAGGACACGTTGATTTTTCGTATGAAGTATCTCGTTCAATTGCTGCATGCGAAGGCGCATTACTTATAGTAGATTCAAGCCAAGGTATTCAGGCTCAAACAATATCTAATCTATATCTTGCTTTAGAAAATGATTTAGAAATTATACCGGTTCTCAACAAAATAGACTTACCGGGTGCAATGCCTGAAGAAGTATCTGAACAGATTATAGACCTGATTGGTTGCAAAAATGAAGATATTATTCATGCAAGTGGTAAAACAGGTCAAGGGGTTTATGATATTCTTCGTGCAATTGTTGAGAGAGTTCCGCCACCTGTTGGCGAAGAAAAAGCTCCACTCAAGGCTTTGATTTTTGATTCTGTATTTAATTCATTCAGAGGAATTATAGCATATTACAAAATCATTGATGGTGTTGTAAACAAAGGCGACCACATCCGATTCATGAATACCGGAAGGGAATATTATGCAGAGGAAGTCGGTGTTTTAAGATTAGGGTTAGAACCTCGAAATGAAGTCAAGACCGGAGACGTAGGGTATATTATAACAGGTATCAAAAATGCACGAGAGGTAAAAGTTGGAGACACCATGACCCAAAAAAACTCTCCCACTACAGAAGCAATCAAAGGATTCGAAGATGTAAAACCTATGGTATTTGCCGGAATCTACCCTGTTGACACAGAAGATTATGAAGAATTAAGAGATGTAATGGCTAAATTACAACTCAACGATGCTTCTTTAGTCTTTGAACCGGAATCATCTGCTGCACTTGGATTCGGATTTAGATGTGGATTTTTAGGTATGTTGCACATGGAGATTATCCAAGAAAGACTCGAACGAGAATATGGCATGACCGTAATCACAACAGTTCCAAATGTTGGTTACAAAGCATATACCACCAAAGGCAAGTTTATAGAAGTTAACAACCCAAGCGACCTTCCGCCTCCTGAGTTAATTGACAAAGTTGAAGAACCGTACATCAACGCTTCGATTATCACCGCATCTGAATATGTAGGCGCGATCATGACACTTTGCTTGGAAAAACGAGGGGTGATTAAAAACCAAATTTATCTCACTACAAGCAGGGTGGAACTTACTTTTGAAATGCCTTTAGCAGAAGTTGTTTTCGACTTCTATGATAAGCTCAAAACAATTTCAAGAGGTTATGCCTCTTTTGATTACTCCCCTTCTGAATACAAAGATTCCAAGTTAGTAAAATTAGATATTATGCTTAACAAAGACCCGGTTGATGCGCTTTCTGCCATTATTCATAAAGACAGGGCATACGATCTTGGAAAAAAGATTTGTAAAAAACTGAAAGACTTAATTCCCAGACAACAATTTGAAATATCAATTCAAGCTGCTGTGGGTGCTAAGATTATTGCAAGAGAAACTATCTCGGCACTAAGAAAAGATGTTACTGCCAAATGCTACGGAGGGGATATTTCTCGTAAACGCAAATTGTTAGAAAAGCAAAAAGCCGGTAAAAAGAGAATGAGACAAGTGGGAAATGTCGAAATCCCTCAAAGCGCATTCCTTGCGGTACTCAAACTTGACGAATAGTTTAATTATTATTCAATCTCATTCACGCTCTGAAACCTTGAGTTTGTCCGATTTTATAAACGACTGTGATATTTCCTCATTACAAACACCCGATTTCTTGTCTTTTTTGACGTAATTGCGCCCCCATTATGAAACCAAGATTTTCAATTAAACAGAGTGTCTTATTCGTTATTCTATTCTCGCTTACTTTTACAGTTTTCGGAGAAGACACATTGTCAAATTCTAAAAAGAGTTTTTATCGCTTCTCAGTAATTAAAGCCAATGAGGCAATGCCTGTACAAGACCAAAACAGAAGTTCAACATGTTGGAGTTTTTCTACTTTGTCTTTCATGGAGTCTGAACTGCTTCGCATGGGTAAAGGTCATCACCTTTTAAGTGAGATGTACATTGTAAGAAATGCATGGATTGGCAAAGCTGATATGTATGTTAGAATGCAAGGACATTATAACTTCTCCGGTGGAGGCGCATTTAATGACATCCCTTGGGTGATTAAAAGATATGGAATTATACCTCAGTCTGCTTATTCCGGGTTAAACTACGGTACTGACAAACACACTCACGCTGAACTCGATGCTGTTCTTAAAGGTTTTATTGATGCGGTTAAAGACAACCCTCAAAAAGCACTTACACCTGCTTGGAAAGGTGCATTTGAAGGTATATTGAATGCTTATCTAGGACCGGTTCCTGAAAACTTTGAATATCAAGGAAAGAAATATACGCCTCAGAGTTTTGCAACTTATTTAGGTCTCAACATGGATGATTATGTTTCATTAACATCTTTCACCCACCACCCTTTTTACAGTAGTTTTGTGATTGAAGTTCCGGATAATTGGGCAATGACAACGAGCTACAACTTGCCCCTTAATGAATTCATGCAAGTAATGGAAAGTGCTATTATGAATGGCTATACTTTCGCATGGGGTTCTGATGTGTCTGAAAAAGGATTTTCTCACAGAAACGGAATTGCAATCGTTCCTGCCGATGATTCAATGGTACAAGTGAAAGGAAAAGACAATGTTATATTCAATAATCCTAATGAGGCTGAACGCTCAGGTAATGCTTTTATATACCCAATGACTGAATTGCAAATCACTCAGGAGTTAAGACAAAAAGCATTTGACTCCCAAGAAACCACAGATGATCATGGAATGCATATCACCGGTTTAGTGAAAGATCAAAATGGTACAAAATATTTTATTGTAAAAAACAGCTGGGGAACTAAGTATAATGACTGCGATGGATATCTTTACGCTTCATGGAACTATGTTGCGTATAAGACCATGAATATTATGATTCATAAGAATGCTATTCCTAAAGACATCGCAAAAAAACTTGGCATTAAATAGTCCCTTTACAAACTCATTCAAATGAAAAAAACTGTCGTTATTTTGACTTTAATATTTGTTTTAGCAACCTTGTTCACCTCTTGTTACTCAGCAAACAAATGCAATGGAGTGCGCAAGACCAGAACATCAATGGGGTATATGTAAAAACTCCAAACACAGATTCACTTGGTACGTCCTGCTCAATCATTAGGTGCTCTTTATGTTGAAGAATCATTTCGATTAGATGAATTGGGCGTATTTTATAGAGAAGTATTTTTAATAAAAACGTATTTAGGCATCTGTCGGAATCATACTGTGTCAAATTTTAACATAATAGCAAAATATTCATTATTGAAACCGGCTCTATGAATTGCCCGATGATTTAGCGGGAGAAATGACCGATTTTAGTTTCTGAATCAATTCATCCTTACTCTCTATGCTATTTGACATTGGAAGTATAAACCAAATTCCTCCATCTAACCATTCAGTAGGAATTCGGGCTGCATCTTTCTCCGTTGTAAGTACGATTTGATTTGTACTTCTTGCAAATTGTGTAATTTCACTTACTTGCTGCTCACTCAAATGGGCATGGTCGCTAAATTTAAAATGTTTAAATGGAACCTTTTTATCATTCAAGTAATTCACAATCAAGTTTGGATTAGCAATTCCCGTAACCAAAACTGCCCCACGCCCAACCACCTCATCCCAAGATATAGTTTGTGTTGTGGTAATATTCATGGGAAGCAAATACTCGATAGCTGAGAAAAACTGCATTGCATTGCTATATCGTCTAATATGCTGACAATGTTCACTCTTCACTTTCTCGTTAACGTTTACAGGTGCTTTTGTTGTAATGATAATATCAGCTCTGTATGCGGCAGAACGAAATTCGCGCAACATCCCTGTTGGCATTGGAAAATCTCTATAAAATGGATGTTGCCATTCTGTTAACAGTATATACAAGCTAGCCTTTAACCTGAAATGCTGAAAAGCGTCATCCAACAGGATCACTTGCGTTTTGGGGAACAATGTTGCTATTTGACTAACCCCTGCTACCCTATTTTCACAAACAGTAACTACTACATCCGGGAATCTTTTCTTAATCATCAAAGGCTCGTCTCCACATTGCACAGCAGACAAAGATGTAAACACTTCCAAAAAACCCTTTGTTTCTCTCCCATACCCTCGAGACAATACCGCAAGAGTATATCCTTCTTTTATTAACTCTTCTATAAGCAACAAGATCATGGGAGATTTGCCTGTACCACCAACTTTAATATTCCCCACAACAATGGTAGGCAGAGTTGACTGCTTGCGCTTGAGAACACCTTTATCAAAAAGTATCCATCTACATTGTGCAATGAATCCAAACAGCCATGAAAAAGGTAGTAAAATAAATCTCAAACCCACCTAGCAAATTTGGTAAAAATCTTGACAATCACACTAACTTTGCCCTCTATGATTGTAAAAGAAATTACATCCTTAATTGAGCAAATTGCACCACTTTCCTACCAAGAATCTTATGACAATGCCGGTTTAATTATTGGCAACCAAAACAATGAAGTACATGGTATTTTATTATGTTTAGATGTTACCGAAGCGGTAGTACAAGAAGCGATAGATACTAAATGTAATTTAATAATTGCACATCATCCTATTATTTTCAAAGGATTAAAGAAACTGAACGGCAAAAACTTTGTTGAACGAATTGTAATACAATCAATCAAGAACAACATTAATATATATGCAGCACATACCAATTTAGACAATGTATTTGCAAATGGTGTCAATGAAAAAATTGCAGAGAAAATTAATCTTAAAGACATTGAAATATTAAAACCACTTAAATCCAACCTTGCAAAACTCGTAACCTATTGCCCTCCTCAATACGCTGATATGTTACGGGATGTATTATGGAATGCCGGAGCCGGCAATATTGGAAAATACGACCAATGTAGTTTCTCTTCCACCGGAATTGGCACATTCAGAGGCAATGAGGATTCAAATCCTCTTATTGGCATACAAGGAGAACTTGAAAAAGTACAAGAGGAACGAATTGAAGTTTTATTTGAAAAACACAAACAATCTTCGCTTATTCAGACCTTAATTGCCAATCATCCTTATGAAGAAGTGGCATACGAAATTTATGATATTGCAAATGAAAATCAAACCAAAGGGGCAGGTATGATTGGTTCGTTACCGGAAGCAATGTCATCAGCAGGTTTTTTAGAGTACCTAAAAAACAACATGAATATCAAGGTTATTAAATACACATCGGGCAAAGAAACCATGATCCGCAAAGTTGCAATTTGTGGAGGCAGTGGACGTTTTTTATTAGAAGATGCAATGCACAAAGAAGCTGATGTCTTTATCACTGCCGATTTTAAATATCACGATTACTTTGAAGCAGATGGACAAATCATGGTTTGTGACATCGGACATTATGAATCAGAGATTTTTACAATAGAAATTTTTATGAAAATAATTCAAGAAAAATTCCCTAATTTCGCAACCCGTTTCACAGAAACAAATACTAACCCAATAAATTATTACTTATAAGATGGATATATCCATAGAAAACAAATTAAAAGCACTCTGGGCACTACAAGAAATCGACAGCAAACTTGACAAACTCAATGCCCTAAAAGGAGAACTCCCAATTGAAGTTGCAGATCTTGAGGATGAAATTGCCGGTTTAAATACTAGAGAGCAAAACATTCGTCAGGAGATTGAAAACCTTGAGGATCAAATTAGTGAGTATAAAAATAAAATCAAACAGAGCGAACAGTATATTACAAAATTCAAACAACAATTGAACGATGTAAAGAACAACCGCGAATACGAGGCTTTATCAAAAGAAATCGAGATTATGGAACTCGAAATTCAGGCAGCTGAGAAAAGAATGAAAGAAGCTTCATTTGCTATTGAAAACCAAAATGCACTGATAGAAGAAACACAAGCTAAAATTGAAACTGTAAAGAAAGAAGTAGAAACCAAGAAAGTTGAATTAGTATCTATTATTCAAGAAACTGAAGATGAAGAGAAAAAACTTGGTGAGGAAAGAGAAACCGCAGTTAAAGAAATTGAAGAAAGGCTGTATTACTCTTATGGCAGAATCAGAAAAAATGCACTCAATGGTATTGCAATTGCTCCGATTGTACGTTCATCTTGTGGTGGTTGTTTTGCTAAAATACCATTACAAAGACAAGTTGATATAAAGCAACACTTAAAGGTGAATGCTTGTGAACATTGTGGAAGAATTATCGTTGATGAAACAATTACCGGTATCCAATCACAAGTTATTGAGGACGATAAAAAACCAAGAAGAAGACTAAAAAAGCGTCTTAGTTCAGAAACATCAATCTAGTTTAAGAGTAACTCACATCAAAGAAAAAGCCCCGATTGAATCAATCGGGGCTTTTTCTTTGATTGCGCACCCGAAGGGAGTCGAACCCCTATCTTAAGAACCGGAATCTTATATTCTATCCATTAAACTACGGGTGCAATAACTAAATCAGAACTTCTCATTCCTAACTGATTTGGGGTTACAAAGTAAATTAATTTACGCTACAAATTAATTTCTTTATCGCATTGAATATCAATTAATAGTGCAACCGGTTAGGCAATTGGCTTGATAAAGAATTATTAAAGTAATATCAAGATTGCCTCAAGGACACTATTTTGCAAAGGCATCAATCTGTTCAAGTATCCTTTGGTGAATTTCTTCAACAGTTTTCATTGAACCGTCTCCATTGTAACAAACAATGCGTATAAACCCGGTCTGGGTTTGTACTAAATTTTCATACTCCATTCTCACTGCTGCTTGTAAATTCAAATCTTTTTCATGAATATCATCTTTGCCTTGAAGATAAATTCTGTCAAGCCCTTCTCGTTTACTACGTAATGAATCTGCAGTAAATTTAGAAGGCACATCTAAATAGAAAGTTAGATCCGGTTTTGGTATCTTATTAAATCCATACTCCAACTCTAAAATCCAGTTCTTCAGTGCGAGTTTAGCTGTGGGCTCATATATCTTAGCACATTGATATGCAATATTGGAATATACATACCTATCAACAAGCACACAATCACCCTGCTGCAGCCATGTTGTAATTGTGGGTGCAAATTCTTTTCTATCTTCTGAAAAAAGTAGTGCAACCAGTTGGGGATGAACTGACTCAACAGATCCGAATTCTCCTCTCAGAAACTTTGCAATCATTGCACCAAATAGTCCTTGATTTAAACGTGGAAAATGTATAAAACGTGTTGCTACACCTTTATTTTGAAAGTGTTCAGACAACAAACGAATTTGAGTGGACTTCCCCACTCCATCAGGACCTTCAATTGCAATAAATGGTGTTTTGGGTTTTGACATGATTTGTTATTTATCTAATTGTTGTTTGAGCATTGCCCATTTATTAATCCAATTTTTTCTTATTTCCTTATCAATTTCCCAATCTGTTTCATGCAACTTGATAGAAAGTCGCACTATAACAACGTCTTTCTGGATATCAATAATTCGCATATTAAAACTGTTCAGGTTAGCTTTGTGACTAAATTCAATGATTGATTGTCTAAACACTTGTTCAGTCTTTTCAATATCTTCAAACATCGTAATAGGCAACGGGAGTTCCACTTGTGCCTTACGTGTTTCACCCTTAGTATAATTGACGATTTGGTTGTTTAAAACAATATTGTTTGGGATTAATACTAGGTCGCCTTCTTCACTTTGCAGCTGTACATTCATTAGGCTCAGGTTAATTATTTTCCCTTTTTGCTCGCCAATTTTAACATAATCACCAATTTCAATATTGGAATTAAACATCAAGGTCATTCCATTAATTGCATTAGAGATATAATCCTTTGACAAAATGGCTATTGCTGCAGCAATAATGGAAATTGATGTAAAGAAGTGCTTTAGCTCTATATTGACAAGTTGGAGAAATGTAAAAAACAGAAGAATTGAGATAATGATTAAGGAAATGGTGTTTATTCCCACAATAAAATTGTCTATCCCTTGTATATTTTTTCTGCGCCTATAAAGGTGCAGGACGATAGCACGCAAAACAAGTATAGATGCTATAAACAATCCATTGATTAGCAATTTGCCCAGTGTAGTATCAATATTGGTAAACATACTTAATTATAAGTCAAATAAGCTTTTTTGTCCAAAACTATCAATGTTGTCATCATCGTTTCTGTTACGAGTATCAATCACAGACATCTTAATCTCTTTGTTTTCAGGCTGCTTTGAATCCGTCTTCTTATTTATTTGATGTGAATCCTTTGAGTCAGTATTTGTTTTATCATTCTTTTGGGGTGCAGCATCAGTTTTTTCCTCAACCTGTGTTTCGTCAATCTTTACAATTGTTTCTGTCTCTACCTTATCAGTCTCCAAGGTATCTTTCTCTATGATTACGTTTTCTTCCACATCTCCATCAACTTCTTCTATGATTGATTCATCTTCGTTTATTGCTTCACTGTGCTGCTTTGTTACAGTTCCTACCAATGGGGATAGCAATTTGATACTTACTAATTTTTCCGATGTCAGTTTGTTTCCATTTGCTTTCCAGCCTTTCACATCAATAAAATCAGCTAACAACAGCGTATTTGTAACTTTAGTTCCTCTTTCATTTTTATAGCTGTATTCAATCTCCGGGTTATCAAAAGTGGAAGCTACGAGTAGCTTTGCACCTCTTTCTTCGCTAATAAAGATAAATCTCCTACCTAAAGTTGTCGTTTCAATCTTAAATCTCTTTACAAATACAGATTTTGATGTAGGATCGTAATGAACCACATTGATTGGTTGAATTGAATGATACTTTTGGAGCAATACAATCTCTTTACCATCATACTTATTTGTGAGTTCGTTGTCTGTCAACTCGTAGCTGCCATCATTAAAAATCGCAAGAATTCTGTCCTCTGAAGTAAAAGAACCTAAGTATTCACCTCTTCCGTCTGTATTCAGTCTTCCTATTTCAATCTCATAATAAATATCACGACCGCGCTCAGTTGAAATTCCTTTTTGGGTCATTTCTATTTTTCTAATAGGATGTTTAGTCAACATGTTCCCACGCGAATTGCGACCTTTGATTGCTAAATCAGCAAAATTGTATTCGAAAAACTTATTTTTAGCTTTTGCCAATGAACTCAAATACACCCCGATTTTTTCAGCTTCTGAGTTGTAGTTGGCTGTAAAATATAGAATTTTAGAACCAGGTGTACCAATTGTAACATCATACTCTTTATCACGAATCAGACTTAACACATTGAACCTTTTGACAAAGGCAACCTTGCTCTTACCATCCGAATAAACAACATTGTACACCTTGCGGTCATCATTTTTTCTAAACACATCCACATGAATCAAGTCCTTTCCCATGAACAGTTTGTCAGCAATTTTGCTTATTTGGTATTTACCATCTCTTCTAAAGGCTATGATATCATCAATGTCTGAGCAATCGGTAACATATTCATCTTTTTTCAAACCCATCCCTACAAAACCTTCTGCAAAATTTGCATACAACTTCTCGTTGGCAACAGCAACTACATTCGCTTCAATGTTATCAAACAACCTTATTTCAGTTTTTCGTTCCTTCCCTTTGCCATATTTTTTTAACAGATTGTCAAAATAGTCAATTGCAAACTCAACAAGATGCTCAAGATTGTACAACACTTCTTCTATTTGATTTTCAATAGCTTTGAGCAATTCATCCGCTTTAAACGAGTCAAACTTTGAGATACGTTTAATTCTAATCTCAGTTAATCTTGTTATATCTTCAACTGTAACTTCCCTTTTTAGTCTGGGCTTAAAGGGTTCTAATCCTTTGTCAATGGTTTGTATGATATCTTCCCAAGTTTCGCATTCTTCAATATCTCTGTATATTCTTTCTTCAATAAAAATCTTTTCAAGTGAACTAAAATGCCATTTCTCATTCAGATCGCCCAACTTAATTTTTAATTCTTGTTCTAAAAGGCTTACGGTCTTATGAGTACTGATTTCCAACATCTCATCGACTGACAGAAATACAGGTTTATCATTATAGATAACACAAGCATTGGGTGAGATAGAAACTTCGCAATCCGTAAAAGCATATAAGGCATCAATCGTCATTTCAGGGCTGATTCCAGACATTAATTGTATCTCAATCTCTACATCTTTAGCGGTATTATCAACCACCTTTCTGATTTTGATTTTGCCATTGTCATTTGCCTTTACAATGGAATCAATAATATTTCCGGTCGTAGTACCAAAAGGGATTTCTTTGATAATCAGTCGCTTTCCTTCTGCTTGTTCAATCCGTGCTCTCACTCTGATTTTTCCACCTTTCATTCCGCTGTTGTAATTTGAACAATCAGCCATTCCTCCGGTCATAAAATCAGGCAGTATATGAGTCTTTTTACCTTTGAGTACATCAATAGAAGCCAGGCACAACTCTCTAAAATTGTGTGGCAATATTTTGGTTGACAACCCAACGGCAATACCCTCAACGCCCTGTGCCAATACAAGTGGAAATTTTACAGGAAAATGAAGGGGTTCTTTTTTTCGACCGTCATAGGAATTTACCCAAATTGTTGTTTGTGGATTATACAACACTTCTAAGGCAAAAGGAGTCAATCTTGCTTCAATGTATCGCGATGCAGCAGCACCATCTCCGGTTCTGATGTCGCCCCAATTTCCCTGTGTATCAATTAACAGCTCCTTTTGTCCTAAATTCACCATGGCGTCACCAATGGCTGCATCACCATGAGGATGATACTGCATAGTCTGCCCAATTACATTGGCAACTTTGTTATACCTTCCATCGTCCATTTCCTTCATTGCATGCAGAATTCTGCGTTGAACAGGCTTTAAACCATCATTCAAATCCGGTACTGCACGTTCTAAAATCACATATGAGGCATAGTCAAGAAACCAATTTTCATATAATCCTGCAACAGGCAAAACACCGCCATCATGACTTTTGTCATGTGTTATACCCCCATCAGAATCAGGGGAATCCATGTCTTCTTCGTTAATATTGTCCTCTATTGGTTCTTCTTCGTAACTCATTCAATAACTTTCACTATATGATTATGCTGCAACTTCGTTCTCTTCAACTATCAATGACTTGGATGTATTTTTCTCTTCTTTAAACATATCCTCTTTCTCTACTTTCAAATTCTCGATAATAAAATCTTGTCTATCCGGGGTATTTTTACCCATGTAGTATTTGAGTAGTTTCTCAATAGGCGTATCCTTTCTCAAGATAATGGGCTCCAAACGCATATTGCTTCCTATAAACATTCCAAACTCATCAGGAGAAATTTCTCCTAATCCTTTAAAACGTGTAATCTCCGGCTTCGAACCCAAAACAGAAATTGCAGTTTGCTTCTCTGTTTCATCGTAACAATACACTGTTTCTTTTTTGTTTCTTACTCTAAACAATGGAGTTGTTAATATATACACATGTCCATTTTTGACAAGGTCAGGGAAAAATTGCAAGAAAAAGGTCATCATTAAAAGTCGGATGTGCATTCCGTCCACATCTGCATCGGTTGCTATGACTATCTTGTTGTATCTTAAAAACTCAATTCCTTCTTCAATCCCTAAGGCATGTTGCAATAGATTAAATTCTTCATTCTCGTAAACCACTTTTTTACTTAATCCATAACAATTTAGGGGCTTACCTCTAAGAGAAAACACTGCTTGGGTCTCAACATTTCTGGATTTAGTAATCGAACCTGAAGCCGAATCCCCTTCTGTGATAAATAAAGTGGATTCAAACCTTTCATCTTTATTTTCATCTGTAAAATGAATACGGCAATCTCTCAACTTCTTATTATGTACATTCGCTTTCTTTGCCCTTTGGTTAGCAAGTTTACGAATACCTGCCATATCCTTTCGTTCTCTTTCAGACTGTTGAATTCGCGCCAGAAGAGCTTCTGCAACTGCGGGGTTTTTATGCAAATAATCATCTAACTCCTTTTTTATAAAATCATTAATAAAAACCCTCAATGAATTGCCACCAGGATACATTTCAGTAGAACCTAACTTGGTTTTAGTTTGGCTTTCAAATACCGGTTCTTGCACTTTTACAGCAATTGCACCAATGATCGCAGAACGCACATCGGATGGATCAAAATCCTTTTTATAAAAATCACGCAATGTTCTGACCAAGGCTTCTTTAAAAGCAGAAAGATGTGTTCCGCCTTGTGTTGTGTTTTGCCCATTGACAAAAGAATAATACTCTTCACCATATTGGTTGCCATGCGAAAATGCAACTTCAATATCTTTTCCTTTGAAATGCAAAATCGGATAACGCAATGTTTCCATATCTGCTTTTCGCTCCAACAAATCCAACAAACCTCTTTTGGAATGAAAAATCTGTCCGTTAAAGACTAAAGTAAGACCTGCATTCAAGAAACTGTAGTTCCAGAACTGCTCCTCCATAAAATGAGGGATATAACGGAAATTTCTAAAAATAGTATTGTCCGGTTCAAATACGACAAGCGTTCCGTTTTTTTGGGTAGTGTCTTCAAGTGGGGCATCATTCACAAGAACGCCTTTTTCAAATTCAGCTTTCTTGGCTTTCCCGTCCCTAAAAGACTGTACCAAAAAATAATTAGAAAGAGCATTCACTGCTTTGGTACCCACCCCATTCAGTCCAACTGATTTTTGAAAAGCACCTGAATCATACTTTCCTCCGGTATTTATCTTAGAAACACAATCAACAACTTTGCCTAAAGGAATACCGCGCCCATAGTCGCGAACGGAAACTCGGCTTCCTGCAATACTCACTTCAATCTTGTTTCCAAATCCCATCATGTGTTCATCAATTGAGTTATCCACTACTTCTTTAATCAACACATAAATCCCGTCATCAGCGGCAGCACCATCACCCAATTTACCGATATACATTCCCGGACGCAGCCGGATATGTTCCTTCCAGTCTAAGGATTTGATATTGTCTTCTGTATATGAAATTGGGTTCTCTGCCATGGCGTTCAAATGAAACAGCGAAATTAACCCTACGGCTAAAGAGGTTATCATAAAGTTTTAAACATCAAATTTGTTTGAATACCATACGAAATCATTGTCTGCAAACGGCAATTTTAAAACATAGTATCTTTTCGTAGTACAAAATATACGTTCTTCTCACCCCACAATTCCACATAACATATTCGTAATTTCAGGGACTAAACAATAATGTGTAAGATGCAACTATTTTCTAGTGTCCTTTGCTTTAATTGGATTTTCAGAGAATTTGAGTTTATACAAGAAAGCTGCTGCAAAATGAAATTAACCTCTTTTTCACCATCTAAAATCAACAACTTTGCTTAATATTCTAACTAACCCTAACTTCTTTCGCTTCTAATAAAGTCGTTACTCTGAATATTGTAATTCTGTTTTGCCGGAAGGTGGGTTGTGTTGAGTTAAATGCAAGGAATAATATAAAAAGCCAGTTAATCATATCAATTCGTCATTCCATTTATATAAGTTTCTACAAAGCCCAGGATTTTACTCAAAATTCTGTCGCCTGTTTTTTTGCGTTCCAAAACCGAAGGATTTTCGCCTTCCAACAATTCCAAAATTTCATCTCTCAACGGTTCTCGTTCTGCATACAAGTAATTTTCAATCAGGGTTTGTGTTTTGTCGGCTGAAAGGTTTTCTTCTTTCACCTGTTTGTTGAAAGCATTTTGCTGTTCTGCTGTCCAGAACTTTTCAAATGCTTCGGGAATAGCTTTGTCTAGTCCTAAAATAGGTTTACACCAAAACGTGTAAAAATGGACAAAAAAAGTAAAGTCATTCTAGGACTAAATTTGATTTTTTAATTTATTTTTGGATCTAAGTATTAACTTGTAAACTTTTTTAGGACGATATATTCCCCAAGTGTTGCCAAAGAGCCATTTTCCTCATCACATTCGACAATCATATATTGAAGACTATCAACTGTTTAAAAAATTTCTATTAAGATTTCTTAAAAAAATAATTTGCTTAGTTAGGATTCCTTACTATGTTCACACCGGCAAAAATGCCAAAAAACAACTTAAATTAATTTAAAATGACAAAATCAATTTTCTATCACGCAGGATGCCCGGTGTGCATCAGCGCAAAATACAAACTTACGCAATCTTTTTGAAAAGATAATATGCAAAATGCGCAATATTGGTTTTAATCTGATTGCCTGTTTATCAAGAGAATATTCCCATTTGCTTAGTATGTTGATATTTGAAATAAACATTGTATTATTGCGCATATTTATGAGTTGGCAGCAAGTGTAAAGGACGACCCGACAACAACAAACAGACGACTAAAAACAAGAAAAAAGTAAACCATTTTGACAGGTGACCAAAGACAGAAAAACGATATTACAAACGGACAGAGATTAATCCGACACACTAACCGACCCTCTGTTTTTTATTTTTTTCCCTCCGCACATTTTTTAAAAACAATTTTAACCAGCCGCACGGTCAAGCACATTTGGTTTTTCCCAACGCTAATGCCAACGCTGAAAAACCAAAAGAGCTTGCCCTTACCCACCCACGACAATATAGTGGACTTTTACACTATTCGACAATGTATTTTTACTATCTTTGACCCGATAAAATTTAATAAGGCTTCAAATGAACAGAATTAAAGAAGTTCTGAAAGAAAAAGGTATCTCACAAACTTGGCTTGCTCAAAAGCTGGACAAAAGCTACAACACGATAAACGAGTATGCCCGAAATGTGAGACAACCAAGCATTGAGGATTTGTATCGAATTGCAAAAATTTTGGATGTTAATGCCAAGGACTTATTGAAAGAAGAATAATGAGTAAAGAGAACCAAATAGAAGAAAATCTAATAGAGCAACTAAAAGGGCTGAAATATATTCATCGCCCCGACATAGTTGACAGGAAAACACTTGAGCAAAACTTCAAAGCAAAATTTGAAGAACTCAACCGTATTAACTTGACTGATAATGAGTTTTTACGGCTTAGAGAAGAAATAATCAATTCTGATGTTTTCGCTGCATCTAAACTCTTACGAGAAAGACAATATTTTCAACGTGAGGACGGAACGCCTTTGCATTATACTTTAGTGAACATCAAAGATTGGTGCAAGAATGACTTTGAAGTTATCAGTCAATTACGCATCAACACAGAAAACAGCCATCAACGCTACGACATCATTTTGCTGATTAACGGTTTGCCTGTTGTGCAAATCGAGTTGAAGAAACTGGATATTTCTCCAAGAAAAGCAATGCAGCAAATTGTAGAATACAAAAACGAGCCTGGCAATGGTTATGGAAATTCGCTGCTTTGCTTTATGCAGTTGTTTATTGTGAGCAATCGAACTAACACGTACTATTTCGCAAACAACAAGAATCAGCATTTTGCTTTCAATGCAGACGAACAGTTTTTACCGATTTATCAATTAGCAGACGAAAACAACAAGAAAATCACTCACCTTGATTTGTTCACTGAAAAATTTCTGAGCAAGTGTACACTTGGTGAATTGATTAGTAAGTATATGGTACTCATTGAGAGTGAACAAAAGTTACTCGTAATGCGACCATATCAGATTTATGCAGTTAAAGCAATTGTTAATTGCATTCAGCAAAATAGAGGTAATGGCTATATATGGCATACAACAGGAAGTGGCAAAACCTTGACTTCCTTCAAAACTTCTACTTTGCTAAAAGATAATCCTGATATTGAGAAATGTTTATTTGTAGTTGACCGAAAAGACCTTGACCGACAAACCCGTGAAGAATTTAATAAATTTCAAGAAGGTAGTGTAGAAGAAAATACCAATACGGAAACTTTGGTAAGACGATTGCTTTCTACCGACTATGCAGACAAAGTAATTGTTACGACAATTCAAAAATTAGGGCTTGCACTTGACGGAACACAAAAGAAAAACTATAAAGAACGCTTAGAGCCATTAAGCAAAAAAAGAATGGTATTCATATTTGATGAATGCCACCGTTCACAATTTGGCGACAATCACAAGGCGATTAAAGAGTTTTTCCCAAATGCTCAATTATTCGGCTTTACAGGCACACCAATTTTTAGAGACAATGCCACTTATATCGAAAGAAATGGTGAAGAAGCAAAATACAAGGAAACAAGCGACATTTTTGAAAAGCAATTACACGCTTATACAATTACACACGCCATTGACGACCGAAATGTTTTAAAGTTTCATATTGACTATTTCAAGGGAAAAGGCAACCAAAATCCAAAACCTGGAGAAGCAATTGCACAACAAGCAGTTGTAGAAGCCATTTTAGACAAGCACGATACTGCTACCAATTCAAGAAAATTCAATGCAGTTTTAGCAACTTCTTCTATCAATAATGCAATTGAATACTATAATCTATTTAAGGAAATTCAAAAAAAGAAACAAACTGAAAATCCCAATTACGTTCCTTTAAATATTGCTTGTGTGTTTTCTCCACCGTCACAACTAATTTCTAATAATGGCGACCAACAAGCTCAAAAGAATGCTGCTGATATTAAGCAGTTACAAGAGGATTTAACAAATGAACGTGAGGACAATAAACAGAATCCCGAAGAAAAAAAACAAGCATTAACGGAAATTATTGCAGATTACAATAAGCAGTATAAAACCAATCACAGTATCAATGAATTTGATTTGTACTATCAAGATGTACAAAGAAGAATCAAAGACCAACAATACAGCAACAAAGATTATTCACACGAAAATAAGATTGACATTACAATAGTGGTAGATATGTTGCTAACTGGTTTTGATAGCAAGTATCTCAATACTTTGTATGTGGATAAGAACCTGAAATACCACGGACTTATTCAGGCATTTTCGAGAACAAATCGTGTATTAAATGATACTAAACCTTACGGAAATATTTTAGACTTCCGTTCACAACAAGAATCCGTAAACCAAGCGATAGCATTATTTTCAGGAGAAGATAAAGATAGAGCAATTAAAATTTGGATGGTTGACCCTGCTCCAGTTGTAATGGATAACTTTCAAAAGGCAGTTGAGGCATTAGGAATCTTTATGCAGCAACAAAATTTGGTAAACGAACCACAAGAAGTTTACAACCTGAAAGGTGATGCAGCACGAATTACATTCGTAAAAAACTTTAAAGAAGTTCAAAGGCTTAAAACTCAATTAGACCAATACACAGATTTAGACGAAGAACAAAAGGCAAAAATTGAAGCGATTTTGCCTAAAGAGACTTTGCAAGAGTTCCGCAGTTCGTATATAGAAACAGCCAAGCAGTTAAGAGAAATTCAACAAAAAGAAGGAGACCAAGCACCGCCTGAAATACAACAATTGGATTTTGAATTTGTATTGTTTGCTTCTGCTGTAATTGATTATGACTATATAATGAATCTGATTGCTGACAGTACGCAGAAAAAACCTGCCAAGCAAAAGATGACAAAGGCACAGGTAATTAGCTTGTTAAAATCAAACTCCAATTTAATGGATGAGGAAGAAGATTTGACCGAGTACATTAATAGTTTGGATTGGGAAAGCGGACAGGATGTAGATACGCTTCGCAAAGGATACGTTACGTTTAAGGACGATAAATACAATAAAGAATTAGCAGCTATTGCTCACAAACACGGTTTGCAAACGGCAGACCTGAAAGTGTTTGTTGAAATGGTAATGAATCGAATGATTTTTGACGGTGAAAAATTGACTGACCTATTAGAGCCATTGGATTTGAGTTGGAAAGAACGCAGAGTAAAAGAACTGGCATTAATGGCAGATTTAGTACCACAATTTAAAAAACTTGCCCAAGGGCGTGAAATATCAGGATTAGCAGCGTATGAGTAAGACAAAAAAAATATTACCCGAATTGCGTTTTCCTGAGTTTTCAAATAATGAAACTTGGGCTGACAGAAAACTATCAGATGTACTCTTTGAACACAAAGAAAAAAGTACAGGAAATGAAGAAGTATATTCTGTTTCAGTTCATAAAGGCGTAATTAATCAGATTGAACATTTGGGACGTGTATTTGCTGCAAGTAATACTGAAAATTATAAAAGAGTATTGCCAGGTGATATTATATACACCAAAAGCCCAACTGGAGATTTCCCTCTTGGAATCATAAAGCAAAGTAAAGTATCAAAGCCAGTTATTGTGTCGCCTTTGTACGGAGTTTTTAAACCTGAAACAACTGACCTCGGTGTTATATTAGATGCATATTTTGAATACCCTGAAAGAACAATTAACTATTTATCTTCTATTGTTCAAAAAGGAGCAAAAAACACCATAAACATTCACAATGACACTTTCCTTTCAAAATCTCTAGTTCTTCCCCTTGATAAAAAAGAGCAAAGAAAAATTGCATCCTGCCTCTCATCCTTAGATGATGTAATTACAACTCATAACGAAAAATTAGATTTGCTCAAAGAACACAAAAAAGCATTAATACAAGATTTTTTTCCAAAAGAAGGAGAAAAAGAACCTAGGTACAGGTTTAAGGAATTTAAAAAAGATGGAATTTGGAAACAAGATACTATAAAGAAAGCTTTTTCAATATTTCAGGGATATGCTTTCTCTAGTAGTGATAGTGTATCAAGTGGTACAAGATGGTTGAAAATAGCAGATGTTGGTATTCAAGAAATGAAAAACGATACACCATCCTATTTGCCGCCAAACTTTAAAGAAGAATATAAAAATTTTTTAGTTAGTAAAGGTGATTATGTTTTGGCATTAACTCGACCTATCTTAAATATGAAACTCAAGATTGCTCGAATAGATGATGTTTTTGATAATGCATTATTAAATCAGCGAGTTGGGAAAATCGTAACGACAAATGAAAGTAGTTTTATTTACTATCTACTTCAAACAAAAGAAATGATTGAAAATATTAATAAAAATATTGCGGGTAACGAACCACCAAATTTATCATTTAATCAAATTGAAAATTTAATAATATTCCTACCACCGACATTGTTAGAACAGAAGAAAATAGCCTCTTGTCTTTCTTCTTTAGATGAAATTATCAAGGCACAGACAGAATTGGTTGAGCAATTGAAGTTGCATAAAAAAGGATTGACACAGTGGTTGCTTCCACAAACGATAGATTAAATATGAATGAATTAGATATAGCAAAGCAACTTTTTGAAAATCAAGAGAACATCATCTTGATATATGCATTCAATGCTACAGGAAAAACACGCCTATCGGTTGCATACAAAAACTTTACTAAAAATGAGAACGAAGGCAAGCACATTGGTATTTATTACAATGCCTTTAGTGAAGATTTATTCGTTTGGGAAAATGACGAAGAAGGTGGAAATGAAAATATTCGGCTAAATATTCTATTCAGTAATCTAAGCCAATTCCATTCATATTTTGACGAGAAAGACGTTGAAGAAAAACTGGCAATTTATAATCCAAAGTTCAAGTTTAAATTCAACCAACACGAGAATCCAGAAGAAGGAATAGAATCTGTTTCATTCTTTATTGATGAGGAAAAACAAACACCGATTAAAATTTCAAGAGGTGAAGAAAGAATTTTCGTTTGGTGTTTCTTCTTAACATTGTTTGAAGTAGATGCTTGGGCAAGCAGTCAGGATGCACACTTTTTTATTGACGACCCAGTTTCAAGTTTGGATGAACATAATATTTTCATAACAGCCGAATCCATTTTTGAACTCATTGAAGAACACTATCTCAAAAAGCGAATAGTAATTACAACACATCATATTGGTTTATTTTCCATTCTATTTGACAAACTCAAAAAGGGTGAAAAAAGTGGCCGTTATAACAAATTGACAAAACCGTTTATTCTCACTTCAAAAGAGGGAAATTTAACTTTAAACAGTTTAAATAACGAAGTATTTCTCTTTCATCTTCACCTGATGCAAACCATTGATACAGCAACAAAAACAGAATTGTTTGCTTATCACTTCGTATTGTTAAGGCAATTGCTTGAAAATATTTCTTCATTCCTCGGAGTAGGAAGAATCAAATATACTTTAGAGCAAATCGGAGTTGAAAAAGTGGATGAAGCAATGGAAATTGTAAATTCCCTATCTCATAAAAATGTGTATCGCTTGCAGTTTAATAAAATGGCAGGAGCGGAAGAAGCAGTGTTTAGAGAAATATTTCAAAAAATTCAAGACAAGTATCGTTTTATCTATTAATCGAAATAATGGCAAGTAAAGAACAAAAACAATTAGGCAAGACACTTTGGGATATAGCAGACGAACTGCGGGGTGCAATGAATGCGGATGATTTCCGTGATTATATGCTGTCGTTTCTTTTTCTAAGGTATCTATCGCACAATTACGAAGAAGCCGCAAAAAAAGAATTAGGCAAAGATTATCCGCTAAGTCCTTCGAAAGAGGTAAAGGCTGACTTTGTTGTTCCCCCACCATTGGAAATATGGTATAAAAAGAACAAAGAAGATATAGAGGATTTTGAAAAGCAAATGCGTAGAAAAGTGCATTATGTTATCGAACCAAAATATCTATGGAGTAATATAACCGAGTTAGCTCGAACACAAAATGAAAAGCTGCTTACCACGCTGGACAAAGGTTTCAGATACATTGAAAACGAATCATTCGAGAGTACCTTTAAAGGTTTGTTTTCAGAAATCAACCTTAATTCAGAAAAATTAGGTAAAACTCAAAAAGAACGAAATGATAAACTTTGCAAGATAATCACTAAGATAGCGGAAGGAATTGCGGATTTTTCGACAGACACCGATACGCTTGGAGATGCTTATGAATATTTGATTGGTCAATTTGCAGCAGGTTCAGGGAAGAAAGCAGGAGAGTTTTATACACCCCAACAAATCTCAACAATTCTTTCACGAATTGTAATTTTGGACTCCCACGACCCAAAGACTGGTCCAAAACCTAAACTTGATAACGTACTTGATTTTGCTTGTGGTTCGGGTTCTTTGCTCTTGAATGTGAGAACGCAATTAAAAGAAAATGGTGGAACTATAGGCAAAATCTACGGTCAGGAAACGAATATAACTACTTATAACCTTGCCAGAATGAATATGCTTTTACACGGCATGAAAGACACCGAGTTTGACATATTCCACGGAGACACTTTATTGAATCAATGGAGTTTATTAAATGAAATGAACCCAAGTAAAAAAGAGGAGTTTGATGCCATAGTAGCTAATCCACCTTTTAGTTTACGTTGGGAGCCTAACGACACCCTTGCAGAAGATTTTCGTTTCAAAAGTTATGGTTTAGCTCCTAAGTCAGCAGCCGACTTTGCTTTTCTGTTACACGGTTTTCACTTCTTAAAACAGAATGGAACAATGGCAATCATTTTGCCACACGGAGTTTTATTTCGAAGTGGTGCAGAAGAAAAAATACGCACCAAATTGTTAACAGAAAATTCTATTGATACAATTATTGGTTTACCATCAAACCTTTTTTATTCGACAGGTATTCCAGTATGTATTTTGGTTTTGAAGAAATGTAAAAAGAAGGAAGATGTATTGTTCATTAACGCAAGCGAACATTTTGAAAAGGAGAAGCGACAAAATACATTAGACGAAAAGCATATCAACAGAATTGTTGAAACATATCAATATCGCAGAGACATTGACAGGTATTCCCGTAAAGTTTCAATGGACGAAATCAAAAAGAACGGCTACAACCTGAATATTTCTCGTTATGTAAGCACATCACAAGACGAATCAAAAATTAACTTGAAAGAAGTAAACACAAAACTAGTATTAATAAATAAGAGAATTAAAACAAACACGGACAAGCATAATGAATTTTTAAAAGAGTTAGGTCTAAATTTAATCTAACAACGAAATGCCAACGCTATTTGCAAGCACATTGCCAAAGCCCCACAAGCCAACGCACAGACCAAAGCTTTGTCAAAGAGCTTGCAAATCCAACGCAGGACAAAATTGTTTTTAAAAAATTTCCCGACCCTTCAAAAAAAATAAAAAACGCAACGCACAACCCGACAGACAATGACACGGAAACTCAACAAAGACAATGGTTTACAAGCACGGACGACAGAACACCAGCTGCCAACAGCGGTTTTGCGTAATGGCGGGTTCAGTGCTTCGTATGACAGTTTTGTGGTAGGTTCAAGTGCAGTTCTTCGATTAAACTTTTGTGCTAAAAATCCGCCACTACGCAAAGCCGCAAAACGTTGGGCGTCATTTTAGAGCGACCGTGCAGACAATGAACATAGTAACAAACAAAGACAAAAAATCGTAACTTTGAAGTATGGAAAAAAAGCCACTTTATACCATCGGACACGGTAACAGAAAGCCAGAGGATTTTCTTGCTTTGCTGAAAGACTTTGGCATTGAATATCTCATCGATGTTCGTTCACAACCGTATTCAAAATTTAACCCTCAATTCAACCAAAACGAACTTAAATTCTTTTTGGAAAGGAACGGTATTAAATACGTTTTTATGGGTGACACTATTGGTGGCAGACCAAAAGACACGACTTGTTACGACAATGAAGGAAAGGTTGACTATGAAGCGGTTAAAACGAAAGAATTTTTCCTAAATGGTATTGACAGACTAAAAACTGCCTACAATAAGGACATTAATGTTGTAATAATGTGTAGTGAAAGTAAGCCTTGCGAATGCCACAGGAGTAAATTAATCGGCAAGGTTTTAATTACAGACAACATTGTTTTAAAACATATTGACGAAAAAGGAAAACTCAAAGACCAATCAACAGTAATAAATGAATTAAATAAAGGGCTTTCAGAATATGACTTATTTGGAAATCCAATTAACGCAAAATCAAGAAAAGCTTATTTATAAATATGGAATTTTTTACTATCGGAGTATACAACTCTACTGAAAAAGAGTTTTTTGAAAAACTTACTCAAAACAATATTGACACATTTTGCGACATCAGACAACGAAGAGGAGTTAGAGGTTCAAAATATTCATTTGTAAATAGCAACAGACTTCTACAAAGACTTAATGATTTGGAAATAAAATACGGCTACGTTCCCGACTTAGCACCGACTACCGAAATCAGAGAGCTTCAAAAAGAAATTGATGAAGAAAAAGGAGAACTTAAAAGGGAAAGACAAGAGTTAGGTAAAGTATTCGTAATTGAATACAAAAACAGAATTCTCAAAAATTTCGACTTTGAAAAATTCTTTGAAAGCCTTGACCAAATTGGAGCAAGTAGAATTGCATTATTTTGTGTAGAAGAACATCCTGAAGCTTGCCACCGTTCAATTGTAGCCGACAAGTTGATGAATAATTTTAATTATAAAATCACACACTTGTAAAATGGAAGTTTTAATTCTATCGAAAACTAAATATGGTAGCACACAAGTTTGCGTTGGTGGTATTTGCATCAACAACAAACAATTTATTAGACTACTAAATCAAGGAGGATATTATCAACCAGCGGACACTCAATTTAATATAGGAGATATATGGGACATTACATTTTCAGTTAATCCTAATAGGAAAGAACCCCATAATGAAGATGTAACAATTCACACTTACAAGTTCGTAAGAAAAATATATCAGCTTGAAACCTATATTAAAAATATGGGCGTCCCAATTTGGAGAAATAATATTTCAAACATTTTTGAGGGAAAAATTTTATGGCAAAAGAACGGAAAAGGATATTTTTCTGAATACATCAAAAACTATCCAAGTCATAGTGTAGGCTTTTGGATTTCTGATGTTGATTTAAGGTATTCAAATGGTTCTTACATCTATGAAAGCAATGGCGTTTCAAAACAAATAGTATATAAAGGAAATCAAACGGCATTACAAGTTATTCCAAAAGGCAGACTTATAAGATTAAGTTTAGCAAAATGGTGGAAACCAGAAGACAGCGATATTGAGTCAAGGTGTTATTTACAACTTTCAGGATGGTATGAAGACCAATCTGAACCTGTAAAAAAGGTAGAGGCAAAACCAATTGTAAAAACTCAACCTATCACAAAAACCATCGAACTTCCAAAATATGAAGTGCCAAAATACCAAGCACCTAAAACAACACAGCAACCTAAAAACACAAGTGGTTCTTGTTACATTGCCACTTTGTGTTATGACGATTTTTATGCTGCCGAAGTATGTAGTTTTAGAGACTTTAGGGATGCGACTTTAAGCAAAACTAAAATGGGAAGATTATTCATTGCTAAATATTATCATTTTGCACCAAAATTGACTGCTAAATTGGAAAATCATAAAACATTGAACCGAATAATTAAGCACCTTTTACTTAACCCATTGCTGACAATTATTAAGACTTTAAAACTCGACAGAAAATAAAAACGAACGCCCAACAGCGGTTTTGCAAAAAAGCGGGTTCAGTGGTTAATTGAACATTCAACCTCGCATCAAATTTTGTGGTATGTTGACAGTTTAGTGCTCCGAAATCCGCTTCTTCGCAAAGCCCCAAAACGTTAGGCACAATGCTACGAGCGACCATTCCAACATAAACGGACGGACAAAACGGACAACTAACAAACCTATACAAGAATAAAAATTGTAACTTTGCGAAATGGGACAAAAAGAGAAATTAACGATAGAAAAACTGATAGAAGAAGCCCAAATATTCTGTGTTGAACAATCAAAAATTCAACACAGCGAACTTTATGGCGTAACAGACGGAAAAGCAGTAGGAACACTTATTGAACACAAATTTCAATCACATCTCAACGAAAAATACGAAGTCGTTGTAGGTTCATCTGCAAAAGGAATAGACTTGCCATCTGACGACATTCAAACGGACATAAAAGTAACTTCAATTAAGCAACCACAATCTTCTTGTCCTTTCAAAGACGCTAAACAAAAGATTTTCGGACTTGGCTACAATCTTCTTGTGTTTGTTTACGATAAAACAGACGACACGACAACCCAAGCCGCAATCTTAAATTTTGTAAGTTGTTCGTTTGTTCATAAAGAACGGACAGCCGATTACACGACAACTTTCCGTTTGCGTGAAATGGTAAAAGACGGTGCAAATGAAGCCGACATTGTTGCTTACTTGCAAGACAAAAACATTCCTGCGGACGAAATTACGTTAGCAAAAGTTGCTGAACAGATTTTGCAGACACCACCCGAACAAGGTTACTTGACCATCTCCAATGCTTTGCAATGGCGATTGCAATATCAAAGAATTGTTGCCTTAACAGACGACATTTCGGGAATTGAAAAAATTGTAAGCTACAATAAACCGCAATGATGAAAGTATTTGAAGCAAATATTACTCATCAGGTTTCGGATTATTTGAACGATAATCTAAGAAACATTGTGGCTGTTGAAAAGGCTAATCAAAAAATGTATGAAGCCTTCGGCTTCATACATTTTTTTGATAATGCGGAAGATTTGCAAATACTGAAAGAAACAATTTCTATTTCTCAGAATATCGTTTCAGAACCCGACAGAGCCGAATATGGAGACTTTCAGACCAATACAGAATTAGCAAACAATGTTGCCTTTCATCTGACAACAAAAAATATTTCGCCAAAAATCGTCATTGAGCCAACTTGCGGAAAAGGCAATTTTATTGTTGCTTCTTTGCGGCAGTTCACAGACATAAAGAAAGTTTTCGGTATTGAAATTTACAAACCTTACGTTTGGGAAAGTAAATTCAATATCATTGATTTTTATTTGAGCAACCCAAGCGAAAATAAACCCGAAATTTCAATCATTCACAGTAGCGTTTTTGACTTTGACTTTAAAACTATTGCCAAAGAAAACAGCACAAAAGAAATTTTAATTATTGGCAATCCACCTTGGGTTACAAACTCAAAATTAGGCAGTCTTAATTCGTCTAATCTTCCTAAAAAAACGAATTTCAAAAACCATAACGGATTAGATGCGATGACAGGGAAAGGCAATTTTGATATTGCCGAATACATTACCTTGATGATGATTGAAACCTTTCAACATCAAAAGGGGAACATTGCTTTATTAGTTAAAAATTCAGTAATCAAAAACATTGTCTTCGACCAATTCACAAAAAAGTATTCCATTTCTGAAATAGAAAAACATTGCATTGACAGCAAAAAAGAATTTAATGTTTCGGTAGAAGCCTCTTTATTTTATTGCAAACTAAATTCCAACTCGACATTCGATTGTGCAGAGTTTGATTTTTACAATAACTCAAATGCAAAACTTAATTTCGGTTGGTTAGCAGACAAGTTTGTTTCTAATCTTGACACTTATTCAAATGCCGAACAAATTGACGGAAAATGTCCGTTTGAGTGGCGACAAGGTATTAAACACGATTGTTCTTCCATTATGGAATTGGACAAAGTGAACGGACATTTTGTAAATGGACTAAAAGAAGAAATCAAATTGGAAAATGATTTGGTTTACGGAGTGCTAAAAAGTTCTGACTTAAAAAATACAGTCATTAAGGAAACGAGAAAATACACGATTGTAACACAGAAAAAAGTGGGACAAGAAACGAATTATATCAAACACGACTTTCCGAAAACTTACAAGTATTTAATTGAACATCAGGACATTTTTAGTTCAAGAAAATCAAGTATTTACAACAACAAACCGCCATTCTCTATTTTTGGTGTGGGCGACTATTCGTTCAAACCATACAAAGTTGCTATTTCGGGACTTTACAAGACTTTTCATTTTACGCTTGTTCTACCTCAAAATGAAAAACCTGTAATGCTTGATGATACTTGCTATATGTTGGGCTTTAACAGATTAGAGTTTGCCGTTTATTCATTGATACTTTTAAACGCTGAAACGACAATGCAGTTTCTGCAATCCATAACTTTTGCAGACGCAAAACGAACTTTCACAAAAGACATTTTAATGCGTATTGACATTTTGAAATTGGCTCAAACGACTGACAAATCTGAACTACAAAGAGAACTAAATTATATAAACGAAACATACAACTTCAACTTGACTTTGGACTTTTGGTGCGACTTTATAAACGAAATGACACCAATAGAAAGTGGACAAATTGAAATGTTTGCATAGATAGACAAAAAGCACTGTGCCTAACATCGGTTTTGCGTAATGGCGGGTGACGGATTTCTATTGAACTTTTGTGCTAAATTGAACGATAGTAATTCTAATCAACGGCAGTGCTAAAATGCCGCCACTACGCAAAGCCGTAAACCGTTAGCGGTTATTTTAAGACGACACACAACTTTGACAAGAACAACCAAAATATTGAACATTATATACTGCTTGACAGTTGTGTTTTTCCTATTGGACAGCTTGACAAGTTTTGACATTAAAAGCCAAAGTATAAAGACATTCGTTTACTTCGGACTTTTAATTGGAACACCGTTGACTTTAATATGGAACTTCCTTGTCATTAAGACAAAAACAAAAAAAGTTATCGGGACAGCATTTCCGACAATTATTATAATCTTAATTTTAGTTGTTGGACCAATGAAGATTTTATTCTCAACTGGTGCTTGGCGGACACAGACAATTTTATACCAAAACGGACATTTAAGTTTCAAGACCGTAGAGTTTCAAATGCAAGACGTTGGTGCATTAGGTTACAACAAACGGACAGTTGAGGTTTTCTATTTAACTCCGTTCTTTATGACAACTAAAAATGTTCCAACCGACATAGACAAAAGAGTAGAATGGGTAAAGGTTGACAAGAACGTTAATGAACTTGAACTTAAATCACCTTAATCAATGAAAGACTATACTTTGACAGGTTGGCAAGACTACTGGAAAATTTTTGACGAGTTGCTTGTACTTTTGAAAGCAGACAATCAAGAACAAATAATTTTAGAATTTAAGGATGCACGGTTATATGTAAACGGTTTGACAGATGGTTGGTTTGAATTCAAATCTGCGTTTGAGAAATCACTACAAGCAAACAGAACTAAAATGACAGTTGACCAATCGGACATTGCGGACTTTTTAATTTTGACACTAAACAAATCGCTGACGAACAGATGAAAAGAAAAACAACCGCTAACATCGGTAGCTGTTGCACAACTCTCTAAAAAAAGAAAAAAACATCAAAAACGGCTTCATTAGAAGCGTTTTAAGCACACTCGTTTTTTCAACTATGCTTTTTAAGTTGGTTTTTTTGGTGGTTTATATAGGAGTTGTGAGCGTTGTGATGTAGTCAATAAAAAAACGAAAGGTGTTTTGCGCAGTTGCCTCTATTTTTTGCATGGCTTGCGCTATGCTGTTGGCTTTGTGGCGGGTGAATTTCATCAGCTTTTTCAAGTTGTATGTTAAAGCAGCCATTAATACATGTTTGTTTGCCTGTGTCATACCTCTTGAATTGATTTTCTTCATGTTTAAGAAGTTAATGAGAGTGCCCAACACCGGCTCTACGGTTTTACTTCTTATACGGCTTATCTTTTTGGCATAGCTTGGATTGTTGGTAAGCTTGTGATGCATGCGGTCGTAATAGGGCTTATCTATGCTTTCTTCTAACTTCTTAAACTTGGTAGCCACTCCACAACATTGCAGTCTTAACGGGCATTTGCTACATACGGTTTCGCTGCTTCTGAAGCTTTTCTTTTCATATCCTTTACTATCGGTTTTAATACCTTTATAACTCAATATGGCTTTGTTGCCGCCTTCTTTGATGCACTCGTATTGATTCAGTTCGGCATTATATATAAAACCTTCCCGCTCGGGTTTGTATTGCCCGAAGTTGGGGATGTAGGCATCTATGTTATGCTCTTCACAATACTTTAAAGCGGTGCCGCTGCTATAGCCGGCATCGGCTGTGATTTGTGCTATCTTTAATCCAATGTGTTTAAAGTTTTCTTGAGCTTGTTGTAATATCTCCGGCAGGTTTTCAGAGTCTTTACTGCCGGCTGTGCTAGCGCATGCTGCCGTGATAACATGATGGGCATCGTCTACGGCTATTTGTCCGGCATAGTTGAGTTGACGTGGCTTTCCGGGCTTGGTACTGATTTTGGCATCGGGGTCGGTAGGGCTGTAATGGGTATGGTTGCTCAAGTAGCGTGGGCGAATGGTATTGCCTTGCTCATCTACTTGTTTGGGATTATCTACATGACCCGGCATGTCTTTGTATTCTTTCACTTTCCATGTGTGGTGGCGTTCTACTAATTTCTTCCGCTCGCTGGTTACTTTATATTCTGAGCCTTCATTCAGTTCATTAACGTACGCACTGCTGTCTTCTATCACTTCTTTTTCTACCAAACTATCCATACTTGCATTGGCTTTAATGTAAGCACTATCAACTGCCTGGCGCTTGCCGCGTATCATGCCTTTTTGTACACACATTGAGAGCACTTTTTGAAATAGACTCAAGAACACTTCTTCACCGTATAACTGTCTTGTACGGCTGATGGTGCTGTGCCATGGAAGGTCTTCGTCAATATCGTATTTTAAATACCATCGTGTATCTAAGCAATTGGAGCAATATGCCATGAGTCTTCGGTCGGAATTAATGTTATTCAGATATCCAATTAAACAAATCTTAAAGAAGACAACGGGATCGATACTTTCTTGTCCTTCTGTTCCGTAGTACATGGCGGTTGCTTTGTACAAAAAGTTCAAATCAAGGGTTTGTGATAATAAGCGATAAAAATTGTCAGTTGGTACCAAGCTGTCAATGCTTACTTGATACAACATTTTTGGTTGAATATCCTTACGTCCCTGCATGCATCAAAGATAAGAAAAGAAATTTTTAAGGCAAAATATACAACACTGACAATCAATTAATTATGCACACTTATTGCACTTTTGTTAATACATGCATAATTGATTTATATTTGCCTAATGAAGTTATGGGTGTGGTTGTGCAACAGGCACAGCGGTTTTATGCAAGTCGGGCGAATCGTTACGATTCTACGACTGTGCCTAAAATCCCGACCTGCATAAAGCCGTGAACCGTTATGCCCAATGCTAAGACGACACCACAAACGACACAGACAACATGAAAAAATTTGACCTTAACATAGAGAAAATTCTTGAGAACTGGGAAACTTCTCATGCAGTTAGAGAACTTATTGCAAATGCTCTTGACGAACAACTTCTAACAAATACAAAGGAAGTTGAAATTTTTAAAAAAGGTAATTCATGGTTAATTCGAGACTTCGGGCGTGGAGTTCAATATACTCATTTAACTCAAAATGAAAATCAAGAAAAGCTGAAAAGTACAAGCGTTATTGGGAAGTTTGGAATTGGCTTGAAAGACGCATTGGCGACATTCGACAGAAAACAAATCAAAGTAATTGCCAAATCCAAACACAGTCAAATTACTATTGCAAAATCCGAGAAGGAAGGATTTAAAGATATTATCACTCTTCACGCAATTATTGAAGACCCGATAGACCCCAAATTTATAGGAACAGAATTTGAACTTATTGGCGCAACCGACAAAGACATTGAAGATGCAAAAAATCTATTCTTAAAATTCTCAGGTGAGCGGATAATTGAAACTACTAAGCAAGGACAAGTAGTTGAAAAAAAGAGCAAACTTGGAAATATCTACATCAATGGTGTAAAAGTAGCAGAAGAAGAAAACTTTTTATTCAGCTACAACATAACAGTAATGAATGCCGCAATAAAAAAGGCATTAAACAGAGAGCGGACAAATGTTGGGCGAAGTGCTTACACGGACTCGGTAAAGAAGATTTTACTGGCTTCCGCATCGAAAGACGTTGCCGAAATTCTTGCAAAAGACTTGACTAATATTAATCTTGGGACAGCTCATGACGAGCTAACGTGGATTGACGTGCAAGAGCATTCTGTAAAAATACTCAACCAACAAGGAAAGTATTTATTTGTAACTTCTTTTGAAGCAATGCAGCACCCCGATATGATTGACCAAGCTAAGAACAGTGGGCATGAAATCATAACAATACCTGAAAACCTGAAATATAAAATTCAAGGCTCGAGAGACTTATCTGGCAACCCAATTGTTGACATCGGGCAATTCGTTTCAAACTACAATGACAGCTTTGACTTTACATTCATTGACCCAGACAAATTAACCGACAAGGAAAAAGCAATTTATAAGCTTACTCCAAAAATCATTGACCTCTTTGGCGGACAACCGAAAAAAGTCAAATCAATTAAAATTTCATCAACTATGCGGAAAGATTTTTTTGCAGATGTTGAAACCCTTGGTTGCTGGGACGAGAAAACAAGCTCAATAGTATTATCGCGTAAGACCTTAAAAACTGTTGCTGACTATTCCGGGACTTTAATTCATGAATTAATTCACGCTAAGACAGGACAAGACGATGTGACAAGAGCATTTGAAAGTTCACTGACAGAAACTATTGGACAACTATGCGGACACATTCTCGACAAATAAGCACTGGGCATAACAGCGTATTTGCGACTATGGCGGGTGACGTGGGTAAATCAACAGTTGTACATCAAATAAACTTTTGTGCGGGCAGACAGGTAAGTGCCCTGAAACCGCCACAGCGCAAATACGCAAACCGTTAGCTGTAACCTTAAAAGACGACAGATAAATGAAAGAGATTTTAAAAGAAGTATATCAACACTGCCAAGACATGCAAAAGATGGCTGAAACAAAAAATGCCGGACTTATTGCGTTTAATGGTGCAATTACTTTGGCAACAATTAAGTTGCTGACAGACGGAATGCAGAACTGCTATTTTCAGTATTACTTGTTCTTTGTGTTATTCTGCTCATTGATTTCAATATTTCTAAATCTATCTGCTATAAGTGCTCAATTGAAGCATAAAGAACAAGAAATCTCAAATCACAAAAGCCAAAACCTCTTGTTCTTTGGAACTGTCGCAAATTATACTCCAGAAGACTACTTAAAACAGTTAAAAACGGAATACAGTTTAACAGATGAAATCACAAAGTATAATATAGACCAGTCCAGACAAGTTGTAATAAATGCCCAAATAGCTCTGCGAAAATTCAAGTTGTTTAACTCTGCATTTAAGTGGACGATTGCTGGCATCGCTACACCTCTCAGCGTTGTAATTTATCTTTTATTCTTTGACAACAACAAATAATGGGATTAAAGCAAGATATTACAGATAAAGTGAAAGCTATCATGGACGAGGAGTTCAAGATAGAAGATGTTGCGTATGTGCCTGACATCAAAAATTCCAAATTAACTTTTGGGAATACAGGACTAAAGTTTGAAGCAACAGTTTTATATATTGATATGCGGGGTTCGACTGAGATATTAAACAAACACAACAAAGCTTCAGTTGCGAAAATGCACATGGCATATTTTCATACAGTAGTAAAAATAGCTAAATCGCTTGGAGGAGAGGTTCGAAGTTTTAATGGCGACAGTATGTTGGTGTTTTTTCAAGGCACGACAAAACAAACTTTAAGTAACGCAGTTCAAGCCGCAATGCAAATGAAATTTATGATTTCTAATTCTGATAGTGGAATAAACAAATATCTTGCTCAATACTCTGCTTTAAATTTTGGTATTGGACTTGACGATGGAGACATTCTCTGCACAAAAATTGGAGTTGGAGGAGACTCGAACAACCAAGACCTAATGTGGATAGGAAATTGTGTAAACAAATCAACTGCAATAAGCGACAAATGCCAAGCTCCAAATCATATTGGTATTTCAAAATATGTTTACGACAATTTAACTGATTCCGCGAAATACGGAACAAGAAAAAACTATTGGGGGCAAGACGAGAAAGTTGACATGTGGACTGCCGCATATTTTAATTACAATGGAAAGACAGAAACTTATTATTACACTACATGGCACTGGACAGTAACTTAGAAAAGGCTACAGCTAACAGGCGTAGCTGTTGCACAACTCTCTAAAAAAAGAAAAAAACATCAAAAACGGCTTCATTAGAAGCGTTTTAAGCACACTTGTTTTTTCAACTATGCTTTTTAAGTTGGTTTTTTGGGTGGTTTATATAGG